>JBDTYU010000164.1:0-8229 GCA_040005535.1 Ginsengibacter sp.
AAGAATATAGCAAAACGCAAAGATGGATTTTAAAGAACTTGATCCCATATTACATTCGCAACTACGCCTTGCCGTTATGTCGCTTCTCATAAGCGTAAAAGAGGCAGAGTTTACCTTTTTAAAAGAAAAAACAAATGCCACTGCAGGTAATTTAAGTGTTCAAATTACTAAACTTAAAGAGGCAGGTTACATTGATATAATAAAGCGGTTTAATAATAATTATCCGCAGACAATTTGTAAAATTAACGATACCGGAGTTACCGCTTTTGAAAGTTATGTTCAGGCCTTACAAAGTTATATGAAGTTATAATCAACTTTTCATCCTTTAATAATAGCTATAATTTTAGCGATCTGTTCAACATGTTGTACAAAAAAAAGCCGCCCTTTGGGGCAGCCCTTGATTGATCCATAGTTAATTTAGTTTTATTGTTTTGTAATTTTTTGAGTAAATCTTTCTGCGCCTGAAATAAATTGTATAAAATAATTTCCCGCAGGAAGTTTTGATAGCTCATCAATTGAAATATAGTTAAATCCTTTACTCATTTGAATATTTTTAGAAGCTACCTCTTTGCCCTGAACGTTGATTACTTTTGCAGTAATAACTTCACTGCTATTCCATTCCATATTTATATTCAGATAACTGTTAAATGGATTAGGAGAAATAGATATTTGCTTGTTTGTTGTTTTAAGTTTTACTGATAGAACTTTTGAATATGAACCTTTTCCATCAATATCTAATTGCTTTATCCTGTAATACGCTATTGCACCTGTAGCTGAAGAAACATCATCCATAACTGAATAAGAATGAAATAATGATGTGGTACCGCTACCAGAAACATTAGCAACCTCAGAGAACATTTTTCCATCGTAGCTTCTTTCAATCTTATATTTGCTGCAATTGATTTCCATTGATGTGCTCCAGTCAAGTTTTACTTTGCTGCCTTGTAATAATGAAGCGGTGAATGAAACCATAGTAACAGGTAAAGGCCCGTTGTCAGGATTAATTATTGCTGTGCCATCATCAACAAAATTTACATTAGCATCAGATTGGGCTTTTATTCTTGCAATGTTCATTATAGATGGAACACGGTTACCTGTTCCGGGATCGTTAACAGTTACTTTAAATTGCACTTCATAAGTTTCATCTGAAGCCAAAGTACCACCGGTTGTACCTGTAGCTCCAGCACCTATCCTGAATTTTATTGTTTTGATAGAGCCATTTACAATATATTCAGCAACATCATCTCCTGATACATCTGTTTTAATTCCGGAAGTAACTCCGGGAGAATTGATAACATTTAATGAGTTAGGAACATAGGTAACTGATGAAGGTAAAGTATCAGTTATCACAATTGAATTTGCGTTACCAACTCCGCTATTTTGTCCTTTAAGTGTATACGTAAGCACTTCGTTTGCTTCTGCGAGGTGATTATTATTTGCATCACTTACTGTTTTGGCAAGAGTAATAGTTGGGTCTTTCATTTTAATTGTGAAAGTGAAAAGCCCTGGAAAGTATTGGTCAGCTTCCGTACCAAACTCTAATGTTACTGAACTTGAATTTGGTGAAATACCATACCCGGTCCCTACGTTAAACTGGTCAATATCAATTCCCATTTGATTAGTATAATTAGGATTTTTTGAAGTAACATGTATACCATTATCAGTGATCGTACCGTTCCATGGGTTATTAGAGGAATTAGTAGCATTTGAAAATAAATTTGAATTTATTTTTAAATAATCCTGGCCTAGATTTGCATCACCTTCCCATGCAAGTATACCCATTTTAGCATCATCAGATGCAAGTGCACCTGAGGGTACATCAAGTCCTGTTAAAGTAACTGTTGTTGTTTGCACATTTCCACCATTGTAAACCTGTTCAAACCCATCGTATAAACGTATACTATTATAACTAATGGCGCTGTTTTCATAGACAACAACAATGCACCATCCGCCATTATTGCCACCGCCATCTATTGCCCCGACGCTTAAAGGGACGTTACCAACCTCATAAGTTCCTGCACCGTTATTGACTACCAAAGCAGTTACATCAGCATAAGCCTGGTATTGTGTATAGCTGGTGTTAATCGTAACACTATCAATTCCTAAAGCAATAACATCCGAATACACATTAGAAGTACCCTTCCGGATTTTAATTGTTTTATTTTCATCTGCTTTTAGATCAAAATCAGACTTCTTAACACGGCCACCCCAATATAAGCGTGCCAGTTTAATTGTATTAGTACCGGCAGGAAGTTTGAGATCAGAAGAAGATGAATTTCGGGTTACGCTTCCGTTTCCAATAGCACCATCAATGTCTGCATATTGCATATTTGAATTGTCATTACCAAAGGTACTGTTCCCATCGGCTCTGTTACCGTTCATTTTTGCAGTATCTACGCTTCCATCAGTTTTTATAATGTTTAAAAGCGTATTTCCAAACATTGCGGTACCTCCTTTAATGTTATCAGAATAAATAAGATTATACGTTCTAACCTGGGCATGCGAAATGGATGAAATTAATAAAAGTGCAAAGCTCATAAGTGATAGCTTGCCCATTTGTTTTTTAAGCAAAGCTTTTAAAGTAACAATTTTCATAATTGAAGCTTTTTCTGTGGTAAAAAAATAATAAGACCAAGTGGTCATGAAATTTTAGAGAATTGCAGCTTTTAAAAGAATACAAGAGAAAGCACTAAACAGGCCTTAAAAAGATGGTTGGATATATATGCTAAAAAATTGAAAATAAATTTTAAGGAGACTTAGCATGGCATAATTCAGCCAATATAAACGCAGCGGTTATGCAAGCATTTGAATTTCGAAAGATAATTTGGAAGGAATTAAAAAGAAATCTTGTGAAGTAATCTTAAGATTTGGCAGTGCAAAGTTAGAAATCATTTTGATAACTCAAAGCATTTATGAAAAAATATTATAATGAAAACAACTTAATAGCTGCTTCCTTTGTTATTCTAAATATCTTCATTTGATATATGCAGCAGATAATTGAAGTAAAAAATCTTACAAAAAAATTTAAAGAAATCACTGCGGTTAATGATCTTTCATTTACAGTAAATGAAGGTGATGTATATGGATTTTTAGGGCAAAACGGTGCAGGCAAATCAACAACGATGCGAATGATGCTTTCACTTATAAGACCCACGTCAGGGAGCATTACAATTTTTAATAAAGACCTCTTTACAAACCGTGAAGAAGTTTTAAGGCGTACAGGTGCAATTATTGAAAAGCCTGATCTGTACAATTATCTCACGGCTTATGAAAATGTGGCATTTCTCGCAAAGCTTTCCGGGAAAATAGTTTCCAGAAAAATGATTATGCAATTTCTACAAATGGTAAGCCTATCAGAAAGAGCTAATAGTAAAGTGAAAACTTTTTCCCAGGGGATGAAACAGCGTTTAGGCATAGCCGTTGCTCTTGTTCATGATCCTTCACTTATCATTCTTGATGAGCCAACTAATGGCCTCGACCCGCAAGGTATTGCAGATACAAGAGAGCTTATAAAAACCCTAAGTTACCAGCACGGAAAGACAGTAATGATTTCTTCACATTTGCTTTCAGAAATTGAATTGATTGCGAATCGTATCCTCATAATTCATAAAGGGAAAAAAATTGCAGAAGGGTCTGCAAAAGAATTATTAAATCCTTCTAAAACAATTGTGGAGATAAACACAACCGATAATATTTCTGCAAAAGAAATTTTAATGCGCAGTGAATGGAGAGTTAATATCAAGATAGTACAAACAGAAAAAATAATTTTGCAACTGGATAAAATTTCTATCCCTTCGCTAATAAATTATCTTGTACAAAACAATGTTGCTATTCTTTCGGCAGAGCCCAGGCATTCGTTGGAAGATTATTTTTTATCGCTTACAACTTCTGAAATATATGTGGAACCTGCTGCAATTTGAACTCTTTAAAACTTTTAAAAAACCACGCACTTACATTGCATTTGGAGCAATTGGTGCTATTGTATTTCTTATACAGCTTGCATTACTCATAAATGGGAAAGAATATGTACAATTTATTTTAAGCAGTATAGATGAAACATTATTGATACCTTATACAAAAATTACAAATGGTTACTGGATATGCTTTGCTATACTTAATCTTTTATTAATTCATGTCCCCATACTTGTTGCATTGGTTTCAGGGGATATTATTGCGGGTGAAGCAAATGCTGGCACTTTAAGATTATTACTCACAAAACCCGTGAGTCGTACAAAGCTGTTGCTTACAAAATTTTTAGCCTGCACGATTTATACATTGATATTACTGGTATGGATGGCATTTTTAGCTTTGTTTATTAGTGTGCTTTTATTCGGAACTAATGATCTTGTGGTTGCAAAAGAATTTGAATTGTTACAAATAGAAAAGGCAGATGTACTCTGGCGCTACTTTGCTGCATTTGGTTTTGCTGCTATTGCATTAATTGTTGTTGCTGCCCTATCCTTTTTTCTTTCTTCAATATCACAAAACTCAATAGGCCCTATAGTCGCTACCGTGTCCATTATTATTGTGTTAACCATTCTCAGTGAAATGCGCATTCCTATTTATGATAACACCATAAAGCCTTATCTTTTTACTACCCACATGCTTGGATGGAAAGGTTTTTTTTACATTAATTCAAATGCTGATGGCCAAACGATTAAAGGATCTATCAGTAATTTACCGGCTGTTTTAAAAAGCCTTAGCATTCTATTTGCTTACATAATAATTTTTGTAGGAAGTGCCATTTTAATTTTTAACAGAAAAGATATTTTAAGCTAATAATATTTTAAAGTGTTTATTAGGTTTAATAAAGCTTCCTGAACTATGCAGATTAACTTTGGTAAAACCATTTAGATTTTCAAGTCTATGAAAAATTCTCCCTTTCTTTTTTTATTGTTTGTTTTATTACCAGCTATTGCCGTTACACAGGAATCCAATGCCCTGATCCAAAAAGTAAGAGATAAGCTAAACCGTGTAAATAATTATGAAGCAAATGCAACAATGAAAACCGATGTTTCTTTTTTGAAAGTGCCGCAGGCAAAAGTAAAAGTGTATTTCAAAAAACCAGATAAAATAAAAATAATTAATGAAAAAGGTATTTCATTTGTTCCCAAAGGAGCAGTAAGTATTAATCTTAACAGCATTATTTCTTCAAACAATTTTACAGTGATTGATGCAGGCAATACAATCATCAGCAATAAACAATTAAAGATTTTAAAATTGCTGCCTGAAGACGAAAATAGCAATGTTATACTTTCTACAATATACATTGATGAAAATAATGCAGTGATTGTAAAAGCCAGAACAACGACAAAAGACAATGGCACTTACGAATTGGATATGAAATATGGGATGTTCCTTGAATACGGTTTACCTGATAATGTGGTTTTCACTTTCAATACCAAAGATTACAAAATGCCTAAAGGAGTTACTTTTGATTATGACGATGCCGCTGCCCGAAAAAAAGTGGAGGATAAAAACAAAAGCAGGCAGGGGAAAATAGAAATTAATTACTCTTCTTATAAAATCAACAAAGGTGTGAATGATGAAATTTTTAAATAAAAAGGAGCTTTGCAGCGTATAAAATTTGATGTACGTTCGCAGATAAATTATAAATTAAAATTATGGAAATTCAGGATCTTAAAAATATGGCAGCACAAATAAGAAGAGATATTTTACGTATGGTATTTGATGCTCAAAGTGGCCACCCTGGTGGTTCGCTGGGCTGCGCAGATTTTTTTGCAGCTCTTTATTTTAAAATAATGGATCGTAAAGAAGGTTTCGATATAGATGGAAAAGGTGAGGATATTTTTTTTCTTTCAAACGGTCATATTTCACCGGTATGGTACAGTACCCTTGCAAGAGCAGGTTATTTTCCATTAAAAGAATTGGGCACTTATCGTAAAATTAATTCAAGAGTACAGGGGCATCCTGCAACGGCAGAACATTTACCAGGTATTCGTATTGCTTCAGGTTCTCTCGGACAAGGCATGAGTGTTGCCATTGGAGCAGCAACAGCAAAAAAATTAAATAAAGATGAACATATAGTTTACTCTTTACATGGCGATGGAGAGCTTGATGAAGGACAAAACTGGGAAGCGATAATGTATGCCGCTATGCATAATGTTGATAATCTTATATCCACTATTGATCGTAACGGGCAACAAATTGACGGAACCACAGAACATATAATGAAACTGGCCAACCTGAAAGAAAAATTTCTTGCATTTCATTGGGAAGTACTTGAGGTGGACGGCAATGAAATGGAACAAGTAGTCTCTACTTTGCAAAAAGCAAAAACATTCGTTGGTAAGGGAAAACCCATAGTTATTATCATGAAAACAGTAATGGGAAAGGGAGTTGATTTTATGGAAAACAATCACGAATGGCATGGAACAGCTCCCAATGCTGATCAAAATAAATTAGCAATGGCACAACTCCTATCCGGAACACTTGGAGATTATTAAAACTTAGTTACGCTTTTAAATTGAATATTTGCTGAGAAGCTTTTTTGGCAGGAAACCACGAGGCAATAAAAGATATTATAAGTGCTGTCGCTGTTACCAACAAAAAATCAGTAAGCACAAGCCTTACCGGGAAATAGTCAATAAGAAATGAGTTACCTACAAGTTTAATTATTTTAAATTTCAATTGCAGAAAACAAATAATTAATGCAAGTGCAATACCTGTACCTGCTCCTGTTAAAGCCAACAGCAGTCCCTCACTTAAAAATATTTTTTTAATTAGATTTTTATTGGCACCCAAAGATTGCAGAACACTAATATCTTTTCTTTTTTCAAGAACCAGCATTGTCAATGCACCAATCATGTTGAATGCTGCTATTATAAGAATGAGCGTAAGCACTGCATAAATAATCCATTTTTCTAACCGCATTGAATTGTATAAACTGGTATTTTGCTGAAATTTTGTAAGCACTTTATATTTTATACCAATTTTCTTTTGTAAATTTTCTGTAAACTTATCTGACTCTTCAGGATGTACTAAAGCAATTTCCAAAGCGCTATATTCCCAGGGAGCATAGTTCATTTGCTGCTTTACAAAATCAATATTTGTAATTACATATTTATTGTCAAAGTCCTGCTGAATGGCAAAGCTTCCTGAAGTATTTGCATTGCCTTCACTTAAAGAAGCAAGAGGATTTGAATTTGCCTCACCTGTTTTCTTTGGCAAAAAAACCGTAATAGGAAAAACGTTTTTATCAGACTCTACTCCAATTGCATTTTCAATACCCGATCCAAGAATAAGTTTAGGCGCATCAATTGTTCCCACATCAAAAATCCCATGCAGGATTTTTTTTGGTACCCCGGAAACCTGCGAATAACCGGCATCTACTCCTTTTAATAAAACTACCGTTTGCTGTTCTCCATTTTGCAGTAAAGCTTTTTCTTCAGTTATTAATGACACGCCCTTTACGCCATTAAGGTTGCGAATTTCATTTATCTGTTCAGTAGTAAACTTTATAGTTTTCCCTTTTGAAGGAAACACTTTCACGTCACTATAAAAATTAGAATACAGAGATTGCACTAATCCTTCAAAGCCATTGAAAACGCTCAATACCAGCACCTGGCACATTGTGGAAAATGCAATAACCCCGGCAGTTACCCACGAGATAATATTAATAGCATGAGTAGTTTTTTTTGCCTTAAAATACCGCCATGCAAATTTTAGGTACAATGAGTAATGGTTGAAGAGTTAATTGGTGATTTGTTAATAAGTCAATAGTCAATAATTCATTTGTGGATTGACCAATGACCTATTGACTGAATGACAATTGATGTTTACAATTGCTTCTTGTCTTCCTTATTAATATCATCCAGCAATTTTTCAATTTGAAAAACATAATCAAGTGTATCATCAATATAAAAAGTAAGCTGTGGTATGCTTCTAAGTTGGTGACGCATACGGTTGCCCAGGTTACCTCTTATTTCACTAGTTCGTTCTTTAAATTTTTCCAAAGCAGCATCGGGACTTTTCACTTTGAATAAACTTAAATATACCCTCGCTTCAAAGAGATCCGGGGTAATTTTTACCGATGAAATAGAAACCATACCTCCATCCTGCATATTCAAACCCATTTTTAGAAAAATATCATTTAATTCTTTCAAGATTTCACTTGCTACCTGCTTTTGCCTTTTACCTTCAGTCATTTTATAAAATTATTGATCTTTGTAAAATTAGTTACTTTGCCTCTATTACCATTTATAAGTC
>JBDTYU010000165.1:0-8155 GCA_040005535.1 Ginsengibacter sp.
CGCTAACAACCGGAAACTGGGGCTGCGATTATTTTATGCCGGAAATAAATCATCAGAACATTGGAAGTACCCGTGCAAAATTTGTTCCTGCAGGAAGCCCTGATAATAAATGGCAGATCACGGTTCCGGGCAATTATAAGGTGACACTTAATCAATTAAAAGAAACCATTGATATAGTTAAAATGTGAGAAACATCTAATTTTTATAAGAGCTCAAAAAATCGGCTATGCTTTAACGTTAGTCCTATTCTTTTTTTGAAATAGAACCCTTTAATCTATGAGATACACGAACATAATTGTTTTGACATTTACAGGAATATTTTTAACGTCATGCACAAAAAATAAAATAAGCGCCAATCCCGTTACGCCTGGAGAGAGTTTGTATAATCTTTCTCTTAGTACAGATAAAGCTGTCTATAATCCCGGAGAAAATGTGTTGTTTAAAATTAATGAAGTACCTGCTGGTTGTACAATTCGCTATCGCCACCTGGGTACAATTTTGAAAGAAGAACCCCTCTCTGCTTCAAATTGGAACTGGCAATTACCTTCACAAAATTATTATGGTTATCTCGTTGAAATATATAAAAAAACTCGTACTGAAGAAAAGCCGCTTGCGGCAATAGGTGTAGATGTTTCGTCTGATGGAATACACTTTCCAAGAAATGGTTTTGTTTCATCGTATGGGCAATTAAGTGATGATTATATGTCAACAGTTATGAATAATTTAAACCGCTTTCACATCAATGTTGTGCAATTCCAGGACTGGGAGTACAAGCATCACTTGCCGCTTGCCGGAACAGTTGCCAATCCGCTAATCAAGTGGAATGATATTGCTAATCGTAACAATACAATGGCAACCGTGAAGCAATACATAAATTTAGCACATGGCTATAATATGAAAACACTTTCTTACAATCTTATTTATGGTGCATTGAATGATGCAGCTGAAGATGGTGTAAGCGATCAATGGTACATGTACCAGGACCAGCAGCATATTACAAAAGATATATTTACATTACCCAGGCCTCCTTTCAAAAGTGATATTTATTTTCTTGACCCATCCAATACCGGATGGCAAAATTATATTTCGGGCAAAACAGAAGATGCTTATAAAGTTTACAATTTTGATGGATACCAAGTTGACCAAGTGGGAAATAGAAATAAAAATTTGTATAATTATTCAGGGGCTTCCATTAATCTTGAAGCAACATTCAAATCATTTCTCGAAGCAATGAAATCAAAAATGCCTGGCAAGAAATTAGTGATGAATGCAGTAAACCAATATGGGCAGCAATTAAGCATTGCACAATCACCGGTTGATTTTCTTTACACAGAAGTTTGGGCGCCTAATGAAGAATATAAAGAGCTTGCAACAACAATTCAGAATAATGATAGTTGGAGTAATAGTTTAAAAAAATCCGTACTCTGTGCTTATATGAATTATAATGTTGCTGATAAGCCCGGTTTTTTTAACACGCCCGGAGTATTACTAACGGACGCAGTGATTTTTTCTTTTGGGGGATCGCATCTTGAATTGGGTGAACACATGTTGGGTAAAGAATATTTTCCTAACAGTAATCTTCAAATGAAAGATGATCTCAAAAATGCCATGATAAACTATTACGATTTCCTGGTGGCCTATGAAAACTTGCTTCGTGATGGTGGAACTTTTAATTCGGTTTCTTTAAATTGTACGAATGGGAAAATGAGCACAGGAGTATGGCCTCCTCAAACAGAAAAAGTTTCTGTGCAAGGAAAGACTGTTGGAAACAGCCAGGTATTTCATCTCATCAATTTTGCAAATGCGGCTCATTTTCAATGGCGTGATACAAATGAAAATCAAACAATTCCGAATACAATAAGTGGTGCAAATTTAGAAGCATCCATAAGTCATCCCGTTACTAATGTATGGGTAGCCAGCCCAGATATTAATTTTGGTGTTTCTCAAATAATTCCTTTTACGCAAAATGGGAATATAGTAAGGTTTACTTTGCCTCAGTTAAGGTATTGGGATATGGTGGTAATTGAGTAATGCTTCGAAATACCAAAATATTGGATTAAAAGTAAACTTCATATTAAATCCTAACCTAACTCATTGCTTTTTTATAAAATTAAAAATAAAAAACCCGCTGCCATAACGGGTTCTAATGAAACTTAAGCGGACCGGACGGGACTCGAACCCGCGACCTCCGCCGTGACAGGGCGGCATTCTAACCAACTGAACTACCGATCCAATTTCTTTAATTCGGGAGCGCAAGATAATAAAATTTCAACCGAAGCATTCACCAAACTTCATTTTTATTTTATCATGTAAAAATTCTATTTATCTTTCTTTTAAATCGATTAAATTTTCGCAGCGTAACTTTATTGTTACAAAACCCCGGCTGATAATTTTAATTTTTTAAACATAATATGTCAATAAAGCTTACGAGGCAGTTTCTTGATTTCGAACAGCCGATTAAAGAATTATACGAGCAAATAGAAGAGAACAAAAGACTTGCATCTAAAAATAGTAAAGTTGAATATGATTCAATCATTAAAAAACTCGAAGAAAGTATTCTTGTAAAAAGAAAAGAAATTACCGAACATCTTACTCCCTGGCAAAAAGTGCAATTGAGCCGTCACCCGGACAGGCCCTACACCCTGGAGTATATCATGAAAATGTTTACAAATTTTGTGGAGCTGCATGGTGATCGTAACGTAAGAGATGATAAGGCTATGATTGGAGGATTTGCCCAGCTTGATGGAGAAACCGTTATGGTAATAGGCCAGCAAAAAGGTACTAATACTAAAATGCGCCAGATGCGTAATTTTGGAATGGCAAACCCTGAAGGTTATCGCAAAGCCTTACGCTTAATGAAGCTTGCTGAAAAATTTGAAAAGCCCATCATAACTCTCATTGATACACCCGGAGCGTTTCCCGGCCTTGAAGCGGAAGAGCGTGGCCAGGGCGAAGCAATTGCAAGAAATATATATGAGATGCTTCGTTTAAAGGTTCCGGTAGTATGTGTAATTATAGGAGAAGGAGCGAGTGGCGGTGCTTTAGGTATTGGCGTTGGAGACAAAGTACTCATGATGGAAAATACCTGGTATTCTGTGATATCTCCTGAAAGTTGCAGTACCATTTTATGGCATAGCTGGGAATACAAAGAAACTGCCGCAGAACAACTCCGCCTAACTCCTGATGATATGTTGAAATTTGGTCTGGTTGATGGAATCATTCCGGAACCGGTAGGTGGTGCACATTGGAATTATGATGAAGCTGCAGCCAATCTTAAAGCCTATATAAAACCAATAATCGCAGATTTGAAAAAGATTTCAGCGGAGGACAAGATTAATCAGCGCATTGAAAAATTTCGTAAGATGGGATTTTGGGATGAAGAATAGAAGCCTGCTTTCTAAACCTTCTAAACTTTTCTTAACCTTCTTAAATCTTTCTAATAAACTTCTTCATCATCCATGTCTTTAAAAAATACTTTACGAGGTACAGGAGTTGCAATGGTAACACCTTTTAAAAAAAATTCGGAGGTTGATTATAATGCACTGGAGAAGCTTATTGATAACCTTATTAAAAACGGTATTGAATATCTAGTTACACTTGGTACTACAGGAGAAACCTCTACACTTACCAAAGCTGAGATGGTTGATATTGTGAATTGTACATTTGATAAAGTTAATAAACGTGTACCCGTAGTAGTCGGAATAGGGGGTAATAATACAGCGCAGTTATTGGAGAGTTTGAAATTAATTCCCTTAGATAAGGCAACAGCCGTATTAAGCTCAAGCCCCAATTATAATAAGCCATCACAGGAAGGTATTTTTCAGCATTATAAAATTTTTTCTGAGGCTTCTCCAAAACCTGTTATTTTATATAATGTTCCTGGCAGAACAGGAAGTAATATTACGGCTGAAACAACATTGAGGCTTGCAAAAGAATGTGAAAATATTGCGGGCATCAAAGAGGCGAGCGGCATCATGACTCAATGCATGAACATTTTAAAAAATAAGCCTGAAGAATTTTTAGTAGTGAGCGGGGACGATCACCTCGCCTTTCCACTAATTGCATGTGGAATGGATGGAGTAATAAGTGTTGCAGCAAATTGTTTTCCAAAGGATTTTTCTGAAATGGTTCGTTCTGCCTTGTCATTTGATCTTGATAATGCAAGAACACTTCAATATAAATTGTTGTATGGGATAGATCTTTTATTCGCCGAAAATAATCCTGCGGGTGTAAAAGCTTTTCTTACTGAAATGGGTATGTTAGAAAACGTTTTACGACTACCCTTAGTTCCATTAAGTTTACAACTTCACCAAAAAGTAAAAGAATTTATTTCCAATCTCTCGTAAGCATTTTGGTATCATGAAGATAATTTCAAGTCTTTTTATATTTTGCTGTTTTCTTTTTTCTACCCGGTTTTCTTTTGCTCAATACAAAGTTACTTTTCTTGTAAAACAGCCTTCGGTATTACATAAGAATGATCACTTATTTATAGCAGGAAGTTTTAATGGTTGGGATCCTGGTGATAAAGAATTTGAAATAGATACTACTAAAAATGGAATTACCGTTTTATTGTCACAAGGACATTATGAATTTAAATTTACAAGAGGAAGCTGGCAGAAAGTTGAAACTACATCAGATGGAAAAGGAATTTCTAACCGTGTTCTCAAAGTATTTCATGATACAACTGTTACCATACAAATAAATGGATGGAGTGATAATTTTGACCAAGCCGTTTCTCCGGAAAAAGTACATACTGCTTCTGCTAATGTGAAAGTGATAGATACCGCTTTTTTTATTCCTCAACTCAATCGTACAAGAAGAATCTGGGTTTATCTGCCGCCTGATTATATAAATACAAAAAATTATTATCCCGTTTTATATATGCATGATGGTCAGAATCTTTTTGATAATGCAACTTCATATTCAGGCGAATGGGGAATAGATGAATACCTCGATTCAATTTATCCTTTGAGAAAAAAAGAAGTGATTGTGGTGGGAATTGATAACGGTCTTTCCAAAAGAATGAATGAATACAATCCATATACTTTTAAACAATATGGTAAAGGAGAGGGCGATGCCTATGTTGATTTTTTAGTAAACAGTTTAAAGCCTTTCATTGATAAAAACTATCGCACATTACCCAACAAAACAAATACTTATATCGCCGGAAGTTCAATGGGAGGGCTTATTTCGTTTTATGCCGTTTTAAAATATCCGGCAGTTTTTGGAGGGGCAGGAATTTTCTCACCGGCTTTTTGGACTGCACCCGATATTGATGGCCTTGTAATTTCAAAGACAAAAAAAATTAATGCAAGGTTATTTTTTTATGCCGGCTGCAAAGAAGGCGATTCAATGATTCCGGATATGAAGAAAATTGAAAAAGAAATCAAAGTAAATATTGCGTCACCCTTACATGAGATTATTGATGCTGATGCGAAACACAATGAAGATGCCTGGCGTAAATATTTTCCCGCTTTTTATGAATGGGCTATAGTTGGGAGAGAAAGATAACTATTTGTTTTACGCAAAATAACAAGTTCCTTCTTCTGCAATCTCACTGTTTTCAAAAACCTCCATGGCTTCAATTTCAAATTCATCCAACGCATCATACATAGATGAAAAGTGGCCAAGCAATAATTTTTTAACTCCTGCTTTTTTTGCAATCATCGCAGCTTGTTTCGCTGTTGAATGAAACCTGCTCGCTGCTTTCTCTTCAAATACATGGAGATAAGTTGATTCATGATACAAAAGGTCAACACCTTTTATTCTTTCAGCAATTGGTTCAAAATAGCCAGTGTCTGCACAATAGGCATAGGCTTTAGGAGGCACAGTAGCCGTGGTAAGAATTTCATTTTTAATCACCTCATTTGAGCTGGTGATGAAGTCTTTCCCTTCATGAAGCTCTTCAAAAAACGAAGAAGGTATATTGTACTTCCTCACTTTATTAATATCAATCTTTCTTAAGTTTTTTTTCTCCCTGAATAAAAATCCCCAGCATTCAATGCGGTGATTTACTTTAAAACATTCTACCGAGATTTTTTTATCTTCAAAAATTATTTCTTCATTTTTTAGATCATAAAAATGTAAGGGATAAGGAAGATTAGCGTTTGCAACTTTCAATTGCAAATCAATAATTTCTTTCAGAGGTTGAGGCGAATAAATATAAAGGTCTTGTTTGCGTTGATTAAGTCCAAAACTGGTAAGAAGGCCAATAAGTCCAAAATAATGATCACCGTGAAGGTGTGAAATGAAAATACGATTGATTTTACTTCGCCTGATCTTGTACATATTCATCTGCATTTGAGTACCCTCTCCACAATCGATTAAGAAAGTGTGATCCAAAGTTTGTATTACCTGCGCAGTAGGATGCCTGTTGTGCGTAGGCACTGCCGAATTATTTCCTAAGATGGTTACAGAAAGCACGGATTTTGTTTTGAATGAAAATTATAAATTGGAAGTTATAACTTATAACTAATGAAGTATAAGTTGGTTAAACATTTCTACAAAGTAAGAATAGTTATAATATTTTAATCCGGGGCTATCCAAATTCCCTTTCAATTTCCTCCATTTGAACGATATCCCAGGCTTCGCTTTCCGTAGGAGTTACATTCATTAATTCAAGCAACTCTTTTTCATCCAGGTACGTTTCAATTTCAGGACTGAGGTTACAAACAACCAGGGACCAGTTAGTATCATAAAAGGATTGTTGAATCATTACAAGTTTATTAGCAATACTATCATCAATTTTTTCAACATTTTCAAAATTGACTATCAAATTTTTAGGTGTTTTATCCAGAAATGAAAGAAGCGTTTGTGTAAATTCTTCTGTCATATTAGCAGAAAGAACCGGGTTTTCAAGCGTTATTACTTGAAATTTTTCTTTGGTATCAATTTTGACTTTCATGCTTAATTAGTTTTCAAAATAATTGCCGGGGTTAAGAGGACGAGCGATAAAGATATTAAAAGAAAAAATCTTAAGTGATAATGTTTACAGACAATACTTTTTTTCAGAAAGTAAATATGTAATAATAAATAACGGGTTATGATTGATAGATTGATATAAAGTCATTCCTGCATTTAATAATAAATTTTTTAGGAATACGTTTTATTCATTTTTTCTGATTATTCGTTTCTTTTAACCTTTTATTGTAACGTTTTCAACACTCTGTGCATTGTTTCTAGAAACTAATAGTAGAAATTATTCGTTATTATTGTGTAAGCACTAAATTGTTTTAAATGGACAATAACTTTTCAGCCCAGGTTAAAGAAATTATCTCCTACAGCAGGGAGGAGGCATTGCGCCTTGGAAATGATTTTATTGGAACAGAACACCTCGTTTTGGGATTAATAAGAGATGGTGAAAATACTGCAATTAAAATTTTGAAATCACTTAATGTGGATCTATATGAACTTCGCAAAGAAATAGAACTTGCAGTAAAAGATAAGACCGGTAAAAATATTGCCAATATCAATTCATTACCTTTAACAAAACAGGCAGAGAAAGTAATCAGGATAACAGTTCTGGAAGCCAAAGCCAATAAAAGTCCCCTTGTTGAAAGTGAACATCTTATGCTTTCTATATTGAAAAATAAAGAGAACATAGCCACACAAATTCTCAACCAGTTCGACGTGGATTATGATATGTTTAAAAATGAACTCGGTTATGTAAAAACAGACCCAAAGGCTGAATTCCAGGATGATGAAGGTGAAGAATTTGATGAAGAAAAAAAGTCATATTCACAGCAGCGCACATCCAAAGGTGCACCTGCCCAGGCCAAATCGAAAACTCCGGTTCTCGATAATTTTGGAAGAGACATTACCCGCCTTGCAGAGATGGGAACTCTTGACCCGATTGTAGGTCGTGAAACCGAAATCGAAAGAGTTTCTCAAATTTTAAGTCGCCGCAAAAAAAATAACCCGATTTTAATAGGTGAGCCAGGCGTTGGTAAGACGGCAATTGTAGAAGGTCTTGCATTGCGCATTATTCAAAGAAAAGTGAGCAGGGTTCTATTTGATAAAAGGGTTGTTTCACTTGATTTGGCAGCATTGGTTGCCGGCACAAAATACCGCGGGCAATTTGAAGAAAGAATGAAAGCCATTATGAATGAGCTTGAAAAAAATCGTGATGTAATTTTATTTATTGATGAGATACATA
>JBDTYU010000166.1:0-3075 GCA_040005535.1 Ginsengibacter sp.
GGGTTCCAGTACAGTGTTGTGCGTATATCCCTTTTTTCATTATCGGTATTAAAACTGGAATAGTTAGGAGAATAAAATTCACGCATTGATGTGTAACCACTTACGGTATTGTTATTTAATCCCTTGCCCGGTGCAGGTTTTGAATCATCACCACGGCGTGTATAAATGGCAATTGCACCACTGGCTCCATTAGAGCTTCCCATAAAAGGAGGACGCATAACTTTAATATAAGCTACATCTGAAACGGATATAGAAGAAACCACACTCGCATCTGTAGACACTTCATTAAGAAAAATTTGTGGACTGCCACCACGCCATTGCAAAGAGGGAGGATTGCTTGCAGTATTAATTTGTAAACCTGCAACCTGTCCCTGCAGGTAGTTGAAAATATTAATAGATGACAATGCCCTGCTGTCATGTAAAAAATCAAACTGGTAACTATCGCCACCGCTAAATAAACCCGAAGTATACTTTTCATCCAGAACCTCAACGGGTGATTTAGTCCTGGCTTTGATCGTAACCGTTTCCAATATTTTCCCTTTGTATAAATTTAATAGTTGTGTTGCTTCGTCAGCAAGTTGGTAGTGACGATAATTACCTGAAGTATCATTGAGTTGGTTATAAAAAAATCCATTTGCAGGAGTGCTATAGCTAAGAGGCGGAAGGCGGCCTTCCATAAACTTTACAGAAATATCATTAAGCCCTTTGGCTTTGGAAAGCTGATAATAAATTTGTGTTGTATCAAAAAGCACAAGCGATGGATCATTGAAAGTTCCATTGGGTTGAACAGGAACCACTACCATTTTATTGTTCTCTTTGTTTTGTTTAATAAATAAAACAATATTTTCTGCGTTCCGCAATTGTGATGGCAATGCACCATACAATTTACCGGAAAGCGTAAGGTAAGATGTATCTTTTGGATAATTTATTTTCGGAAATTTCCCTGCGGTAATATCATCCCACTTAAATCTTCGCCAGCCATGAGTAAGCATTACAAGGTCAAGATTAGAATTTACTGAATCTGTAGTATTTGAAAAATACCAGGAAGGATTGTAAACCTGGCCCTGTAATTCTCCGGTTAATAAAAGATGTGAAATAATATTATCACTGCTGTCCGCATCAATATCAACATCAGTTACCGCAACAGAAAAATTTGCAGGCAGATTATCAGGCACCGTGATTTGAATTTCATTTTTTGCTCTCTTATTTAATCCCCAATGTTCAACAGTCACTTCAGGGTTAAAAAGATATTCCCGGTTATTAATGTAAGTAATTCGCTCCACTAATGGCTTCCAGTAATTATCAAAAACAGTTATCGTTAAAATCCCACTTGGTAAATCTTTTACGGGAATGATGCCTTTTATATTTCCATGCGAAATATTTTTTGAAAGTTTAAAAACCTCATGCTGATACATAGTGCCAATGAGGTGCAGTGTATCATGCCCGTCTGCATATTCCGGGGAAGCGTTTATTATAAAATTTCTTTTATCTCCTGATGAAGATACCTGCAGGGAAATACCGGCTGGCTTCACCGGCGGCAATGCGGTATTATATTCTGTTCCTTTATCATCTTTCCATTTTGCAGCAAAGCTTTCACCTTGTTTTGGGTTAATAAAAAAGTATCCCATACCATCATGAATTATACGCAGGCTATCTACAAAAACACCGTGGTTGTTTTGTACAATGCCTTTTATTTTTACAGGCCTTCCCCATTGATCGTTTGCTTTAAAAGCAATCTTGTTGTCTACACCTGCTATGGCATCACCACCTTCAGGAAAAAATTGTACAGATGGAATTACTGTTTTTTTCTGAGCTGAAGAACCTGAAGTTTTAGTAAGAATGCGGATATCTTTATTATATAAAAATGCAGAGTCAAAATTGAGCATCCATTTTGTGTAGGCTTTTACGTGAATAAATTTTGAGGAATATGCAGCAGGAATATCAAACTGCCCGGCAGCAGTGGCGTTCACCACAGGGATCATGCTGTGTGAAAGCAATTTTCCTTTATCATCTGTCCAGTCAACATACATTGTTTTACTTTCATCTGCAGGAAAGATCCCATTCATCAGGTACGCTTTATACCAGATAATTTCACCTGCAGCATAAGTTGATTTATCATAATGAAGATAGGTTCGTTCCTGTCCATAATCATTCGCATATTTTTCAATTGTTGAATCAATATTTTGCGCCGTCGCATAATGAAAAGAAAAAAGAAAAATAAAAAGGACAGGTATAAATTGTTTCATTCTTTTTGCCATATTTTTTTATAAAATACATGGCTGTAAATTACAGTAACGAAGTAAATGAAACAAAGCTGTTTTAAGTTTAACACTTTTTTTATGATAACTTGGCCCGCATTCTATCTCTATCCTTCAAATTCACAGAGAGGGTATTAAATACCAAATCTCAATTTTTTCAATGCATCGTAATCTTATTTCGGTTGATTATTATATTTTTCAATAGCCCCCTCCTAAATTATTACTAATATTTCCAAAATTGTTGTAATAATTTTGAATCCAAATTGGTTAATATGTCTTTTATAAAAATTACTGAACAACCCTCTCCATACAGGCATCTTGAAAAAATGTCAGTCTCTGAAATAATCTCTGATATCAATAACGAAGACAAAAAAGTAGCGGATGCCGTTGAAAAAGCGTTACCACAAATTGAAAGTCTTATAAATGAGGTTGCAGATAAAATGCTTGCGGCGGGAAGGCTTTTTTATATTGGCGCAGGTACGAGCGGCAGGTTGGGTATTTTAGATGCGAGTGAATGTCCGCCTACTTATGGCGTACCGCAAGGTATTGTAACAGGTATTATTGCAGGTGGCAAGAAAGCAATCATCAATGCAATTGAAAATGCTGAGGACGACGTGGTGCAGGGATGGAAAGATCTGCAGGCCTATGATGTTAATCAGGCAGATGTAGTAATAGGAATCGCTTCGAGCGGCACTACGCCCTATGTGATAGGGGCTTTGAAAAAATGTAAAGAAAATAATATTACAACCGGCAGCATTTCATGCAATCCTGATTCTCCGGTAAGCAATGTTGCAGATTTTCCGGTAGAGGTAATTGT
>JBDTYU010000167.1:0-6843 GCA_040005535.1 Ginsengibacter sp.
CTTACAGTTCATAGATTACTCCATTCTTTATAATTTTCCCATCTTCCAGCACAACACCTTTTTTATGCAATTGAACCGGGTACAATACGAAATACCATAAAACAAAAAAGAATGAACCGGAAAGGATTATAATACTTACAGGAACCGGAAGCCCGATATCATGTGAATCTTTTTGAAATGTATTGCTCATAAGACGTGTTATGTAGCTTTCAAAAAATGCAGCGACTATAAAAATGGGCACGAGGCTTACACAAATTTTCATGGAATCTTTTGCAGACCTTAAAAATGATTGTCTGCGTGTGTACGTGCCCGGTAGTAACCAGCCAAAGCCTAGTATAAGACCGGCGCAGCTTGCAATTACAACAGATGATATTTCAAGAGTACCATGAATCCAGATGACCATTACCGATTGCCAGCCAAGCCCCTGCGAAAAGAAAAGATATTGAAAGCAGCCAAGCATAAGCCCGTTACTCCACATTAAAAATATAGTTCCTATACCAAACAAAATACCGGACACTACACTCTTAAAAGCAACGCTGATGTTATTATAAGCAATACGAACAAACATTGAAAATGGATTGGCATCTTTATACACGCCGAATGGATCACCCTTTTGAATACGCGAAATGGTTTCATCATAATAACCCGGTTGCACTTTGTGATTAAAATAATCCGGGGCATAATTTGGATCGGTTGTAGAAGAAACCACACCGATCGCCACAAAAGCTACAAATAGAATAAATGTAAAAAGAAAAGTTTTGTGGTAACGGCGAAATACAAGTGGAAGCTCATATTTCCAGAAGAGCAATACTCTTGAATATTTTTGTTTTTTGTTCTGATAAATACTCTGATAAATTCCGGCCGCAATCCCGTTGATCCAACGGGTAACTTTACTTTGAGGGTAAAAAGTTTTTGCATAAGAAAGGTCGTCAAGCAGGGTTACAAATCTGTCGGCCATTTCATCCGGGTCATTTGATTCTTCATGCTGATATTGATTCCATTTTTCAACATTTTTCTTAATAAACCTCGCTTCACGCATTGTAGAAAATTAAAGAGCCTCCTCTGATAGAGAAGCCAAACACAAATATAGCCGAGTTCAAATTGAGATATTTAATCGGCAAAAAATAAAAACTTCAACTTCTGTTTTAAAAATAATAATTTGCTTTATGGGCGTTATCCAGATAGCTACTCCTTTTAATATTGATCTCGAATTTGAAATAGCGGAGTTTCATAAAAGGCTTTTTGCCTATCTCATTGATTTTACTTTATTGCTTTTGTATTTTATAAGCATGAAATATTTTTATTACGGAGGATTTAATATGGTAAGCAAAGAAGTGTTGCAAAATCATGTTGGTATTGATATACTTACCATTTCAATTCCCATGCTTTTGTATTCGTTGGTAACAGAAGTTATGCTACACGGTCAAACGATTGGTAAAAAATTGATGAATATAAGAGTGATAAGTCTTGACGGCGGTGAACCGCACCTGAGCCAGTTTATGGTAAGATGGATGTTCAAAGCTTTTGAATGGCCATTCTTTTTTGGATACACTATTCTTACCCGGGAAAGCCTTGTAGTGTATATTTTAATTACCGGTTTCCTGGGAATTATTGTTGTAATTATTATTGCTGTTAATAAAAAAAATCAGCGACTGGGAGACCTTGCTGCCAATACAGTTGTCGTAAATACAAAATCTGTATTCTCGGTACAAGACACTGTTTTTATGGAAATTGAGCAAAACAATTATGTGGTGAAATTTCCCGAAGTTTTAAAACTTTCCGACAGGGACATCAATACAATAAAAAATGTTATCAACCAGTTCTACAAAAATCATAATACACAGACGTGCTTACGTGTTGCCAATAAAGTTCAGGAAGTTTTGAAAATTCGCACTGACTTGTATGCAATTGATTTTTTAGAAAAGTTGCTGGCAGATTATAATTATCTCGCTACAAAATAATGCAGCAAAAAAAAATTCATTACCGCATCGCTACAGCAATAATCCCGACTATGAATGCCAATGCATAAAAAGAAAGAATAATAATTGTGAAAATCCCATAAAATTTGAACATTGACTTCAGGTTCATCAATGATTCGTCAAAATTTTCCTGGCTTTCTACTTGTACTGCAGATTGCATTTTTACTGAAAATTTATACAAATAAAAACATGGGAAGAAAAACAAAAGTGCCAGTAACAAATACACGATAGTCATTCCAACTTTCATACCTGAACTAAAGGCCGAAGGCATTGTATTATACGGAGGCAATTGCGTCAAAAAAACCGGAATAAAGAAAGCGACGATGATCATAAATCCGCAAAGTATAAATCCCATTATTGCTAAAAATTTCCCCCACTTAGCAGACTCTGCCAAATAGCTTTGTGATTGTGGGGAAAGCTGCAAATCATTGCTGAGTAAATCAAGATTTTCCAATTACGATAGTTTTAAATTTTGAATAAATAACCTTACCCCAACCCTCTACAAGGGAGAGGGAGCTTAACCCCTTTCCTCCAAAGGATCCCTTCGGATAAATGATCGTTCATAACAATTTTTAAAATTGTTCCCGAACATTAATGATTTTAAATAAAGCTTTAAACAGTAAATTTTTAATAAGCTCTTGCAAATAAAACTCTTTCATTGCTAGGCTTGCCTGTTAAAATACAGTTGCCTTCTTCTTTTATATTATTAAGCGGAATACAGCGAATGGTGGCTTTGCTAAGTTCTTTTATCTTCTCTTCTGTTTCTTCAGTTCCATCCCAGTGTGCAGAAATAAATCCACCCTTAACATCCAGAAGTTTTTCAAATTCATCCCAGGTATTTGCCTTTGTGATATTTTCATCCCTATAAATTTTTGCTTTATTATAAATATTTTCCTGGATATCATTCAACAAAACAGTAACTGTATTGGCAAGCCCATCCATTGATACTGATATTTTTTCTTTAGTATCCCTGCGGGCAATTTCAACAATATTATTTTGCATATCTCTTGCACCAACTGCAATTCTTACAGGCACACCTTTCAATTCATACTCAGCAAATTTCCATCCCGGGCGACTGTTATCATCGTTATCGTATTTTACTTTTATTCCCAATGCTTTAAAATCTTCCATGAACGATTTCACTTTTTCATCAATCATTTGCTTTTGTTCATCACCTTTGTAAATAGGCACAATCACTACTTGTATTGGTGCAATTTTAGGCGGAAGCACAAGCCCGTCATCATCACTGTGTGCCATAACCAAAGCGCCAATTAATCTCCAGCTTACGCCCCAGCTTGTTGCCCACACATAATCAAGCTTATTTTCTTTATCAGTAAATTGTACCTCAAAAGCTTTGGCAAAATTTTGTCCAAGGAAATGTGAAGTACCTGCTTGTAAAGCTTTTCCATCCTGCATGAGCGCTTCAATAGTAAAGGTATCCTCTGCTCCTGCAAATCGTTCATTAATGCTTTTAATTCCTTTTATCACCGGCAATGCCATCCATTCTTCTGCGAATTCTGCATAGATATTTAGTATCAGGATTGTTTCGTCTATGGCTTCCCGTGAGGTAGCATGTGCAGTATGTCCTTCCTGCCATAAAAATTCTGTAGTTCGTAAAAAAAGGCGTGTACGCATTTCCCATCTTACTACATTAGACCACTGGTTTACAAGCAAAGGCAAATCTCTATAAGATTGTATCCATGTTTTATAAGTGTTCCATATAATTGTCTCCGAAGTAGGCCTTACAATCAGTTCTTCTTCAAGCTTTGCATCGGGGTCAACAATAATTCCACCGCCGTTGGGATCGTTCATAAGCCTGTAGTGGGTTACTACAGCACATTCTTTTGCAAAACCTTCGACATGCGCCGCTTCTTTGCTTAAAAAACTTTTGGGAATGAATAATGGAAAGTATGCATTTTGATGACCGGTTTCCTTAAATCTCTTATCAAGCTGGTCACGCATATTTTCCCAAAGTGCAAATCCATAAGGCTTAACAACCATGCAGCCTCTTACTGCACTGTAATCTGCAAGCCCCGCCTTCAAAATAATATCATTATACCATTGCGAATAATCTTTTTCCCTGCTTGTAATTTCTTTACTCATTATATTGTATCAATTTTTAAACGGTATTGATTTTTAATTCTTAAAAGAATCCTTTTTTATACTTTGAATTCTAAAAAATATTTCATTTTATCTTAGCTATTTTTTAACAACCTTTCCTAAAAAGAAACGTTACACTGAAGATGTTTAATGCTTAAATTTACATAAGCAGACGGCGCAAAAGTAACAACTTCATTTTTAAATTCTTTAAACTTAAAGCCATGAAAACAAAACATTTACTCTTACTTATATTAATCGCTGTTTTTGGCAGTTGCAGCACTGCATACCGGACGGGTCAAACTCCTGATGATGTTTATTACTCTCCCGCACCGCCTGCACAAAATGATTATGTAAGAACAGATAACCAGCAAGACAAAGATCAATATGCCTATAACAATACTTATAATAATGAGGATCTCGAAATAAGGCGAGGCATCCGGGACCAAAGATATCGCAGCAATATTTCTCTTGACTGCTTCAACTATGGTTACAATTCCTACGACTATGGTTCTTACTATAATCCTTATTCGCACACAGGTCTTCAATTCTATCCCTACAGTAATAATTATTATAGCTATTATTCACCCTATAATAATTATTATTATCCACCCGTGTATTATTCTAAATATCCCAGCCCTGTAAGTAAGTACACCGGGGCAAGAAAATATAATCTTGGTGTTTATAATAACAATCCTAATACCAACACCAACAGGGTTTATATACATTCCGGGCAATCAACGTCTGCCAATTCCTCTGCACCTGTACGAACTTTTAAAACACAATCTTCAAATAGAAGTGGTGTAGGAAATTTTATAAGAAGAGTTATTACCTCTTCAGATAATAATACCCGTTCTTATAGTAATGACAATAGCACCAATAATAATAATTCGTCTCAAGTAAGAACAATACAAACGAATACGTCAGGCAGTAACAGTTCATCATCTTCCGGAAGCGCACCGGTAAGAACTTTTAGAAAATAAAAATATTTTATCAAAAGGGTGATATAAAAGTCACCTTACTAAATAAATAAATTATAATAAAAAATCTACTTCTTCATTTTAGATTCTTTTCCATATACTTCCAAATTATTGTATAATGAAAGCAAAATATTTATTAGCAATCGCTTTGTTTGCTATCACAAAAACTTATGCACAGGAACCAATTGATGCATTGAGATATTCCTGGTTAACACAAAACGGAACAGCCCGCAACCAGGCAATCGGTGGAGCAGGTGCTTCTTTGGGCGGTGAGTTTTCATCTTTATTCATTAACCCGGCGGGTTTAGGTTTTTATAAAACAAATGAATTCGTTTTTACTCCGGGTTACTCACTGAAAGATTTTAAATCAACTTACAAAAACGAATCTGCAAAAAGTAACAATAATAATTTTAACCTTGGTGCAAGTGGGCTTTTATTTTCATCATCCACTCCGGGAAAAAAAATAAAAAGTTTCACTTTTGGAATAGGAGTAAACAGGATTGCAGATTACAATAAGCATATTTATTATAAAGGACAGAATACAACAAGTTCTTATTCAGAAAAATATCTGGAAGAACTGGTAAATAATAATATAACTGATCCTAATAAAGCCGGAACTGATTATCCTTCCGGTACAAGCCTTGCATTTAATACTTACCTTATAGATACTGTTCAGGCTGGTGATAGTTCTGTATCGGGTTACAGGAGCCTTGCTGTTCCTGCTTTTGGGCTAATGCAGGAAAATACAATCAATACATCAGGTGGCATCACTGATTTAGCTCTTGGAGGAGGAATAAACCTGAAAGAAAAATTATTTTTCGGAGGTACATTAAGTCTGCCTTTTTTAAATTACAACCGGGATAGTCATTATAAAGAAAGTGATGCTTCCGGCAATACAACAAATAATTTTAATTATTTCGAATCGAATGAAAGCCTGCAAACAAAGGGAATTGGAATAAATGCAAAACTAGGAGTTATTTATAAACCGGTAGAATATGTAAGGCTCGGGCTTGCGGTGCATACTCCTACTTTTTATCAACTCACTGATAAATATTCTGCAGAAATTTTAACCGACCTTGAAGGCTACCAGGGCGCAGGAATAAAAAGACAAAGTTCTAATGATTTGAACAATGGAGAATTGCTTCAATCGAAATATAATTTAGTTACGCCGTGGAAAGTAATAGCAAGCGCTTCTTATGTTTTTCGTGAAGTGGAAGATGTAAAAAAGCAGCGTGCATTTATTACTGCCGATGTTGAATACATTAATTACAAAGCTGCTTCTTTTCATGCAGCAGATAATAGTATCGCTGCTGATAAGGATTATTATTCTTCTCTCAATAAAGTAATTGATAACCTGTACAAAAATGCTATTAATGTAAGGCTGGGTGGTGAAGTAAAATTCAATACGATTATGTTCAGGCTTGGAGGCGCTTACTATGGCAACCCTTATAAAAATGAAACTGCCAACTTATATAAAGTGAGTGGTGGCTTAGGCTACAGGAATAAAGGAATTTTTGTTGACCTTACTTATGTATATTCAATTAATAAAGATATTCACTATCCGTACCTGTTGCAGGATAAATCAAATTCACCTGCTTCTATAAAAACTAATGGTGGAAATATTATTGCTACGATTGGGTTTAAAATATAGCCTCCCCAAACCCCTCCAGAGGAGGGGCTTTAGACCATTCAATTATTAAACTTTTTAAACCATGTAATTTGTCTTTTGGCAAAATGCCTGGTATTTTTTTTAATTTCTTCTATAGCCTCTTCCAAGGAAACTTTTC
>JBDTYU010000168.1:0-3623 GCA_040005535.1 Ginsengibacter sp.
ACTGAAAGATTTTGGTGACGGAGTTGGGTTTACTACTGCCTCAAGAGCACAAAATTCAGAAGAAAATAATAAAGCGGTTATTGAGAAAGCGTTGAAACGTACATTTAGTCCGGAGTTTTTAAACAGGATTGATGATGTAGTAATTTTCAATCATCTTACTGAAGACAATATATTTTCTATCATTGATATATTAATGAAAGGAGTAACCAAGCGTCTTCATAATCTTGGCCTTACTTTGGAACTTACTGAAGATGCCAAACAGTTTATTTCAGAAAAAGGGTATGACTCCCAGTTTGGTGCAAGGCCACTGCATAGAGCTATTCAAAAATACCTCGAAGATCCTCTTGCTGAAGAAATATTAAATATGAATATTAAGAACGGGGATGTATTACTGGCTGGTTTGGATAAGGAAAATTCAAAAATCACTTTTGAGATAAAAGGTGGCGTAACAATAGAAGAATCTTCAAAAGCATAACAACTTTTTATCGAAATCAGGAATGGAATAAGATAGTTTTCCTGGACCGTTTTGAAAATATAAATGCCACCTTAACCGGTGGCATTTTTTGTTATATGATTTTGCAATTCTTTTTATTTGTCTCATTTTTGTAATGCTAAATGAAATTTCATTTTAACCCAATATGCAATTGTTGAAATTTCGACAAAGCCTTAGTGGGTAGGTATTTGATAAATACCGACAGCAAAAGCTCAAGACTATATAAATAGTAAATCGGTATAAGATGACAGATAAAATTATTATCACAATAGATGGCTGGTCATCATGTGGTAAAAGCACATTGGCAAAGCAGCTCGCAAAAAAACTGGGCTATTTGTATATTGACAGCGGGGCTATATACCGGGCAATTACATTGTATTTTTTAAGAAACAATATAGATATTAATGATACAAAGCAAATAACAAAAGCACTAAATAATATAACCCTTCAATTTATAATAAATGATTATTCGCAGGAGCCGGAAATTTATTTGAATGGAGAAAATGTTGAGTACATAATACGAGACCTCATCATTGCAGAAAAGGTAAGTGAAGTGGCAGCTTTAAAAGATGTAAGAACTTTTGCAGTTGCTGTTCAGCAGAAAATGGGTAAAAGTAAAGGAATCGTTATGGATGGCAGAGATATTGGTACAACTGTGTTCCCTGAAGCAGAAATTAAAATTTTTATGATAGCGGATGGTGCTGTGAGGGTGGAACGCAGGTTCAGGGAAATGTTTAATAAAAACCCGAATATTACTTTAGATGAAATAAAGTCTAATATTGAGATGAGAGATTATATTGATTCACATCGTGAAATAAGTCCGCTGCGAAAAGCAGCAGATGCCATTGAACTTGACAACACAAATCTTACTGAAAAAGAGCAGCTTGATTTCGCATTGAAGCTTTTTAAAAAAACCCTTCAAAAAGTTGAGTCTTAAAATAAAATTTCTGATAACTACCTTTACCTAATTCTCATGCAAATTCCTCTATCACTTCATTTACAGTTTTTGATACTGGATAAAAAGATGCTAGCTTATTGATTACTCCTTCAACAAGCGCATCAGGACAACTTGCTCCGCTGGTTAGCAATATTTTTACAGGTTTTTTTTCAGGCAAAAAAGAAATAGTAGTAACTACTTCATTTTTATGAAGATTAAAATGGGATATCTCTTTTAAAGAAATAATATCTTCTTCTGACTTAATAAAATAAGTAGGAAATTTTTCTTCGCATAATTCAACAAGGTGTGATGTGTTGGAACTGTTATAGCCACCAACTACAATAGCAAGATCAGCGTCAGTTTCAAGCAGCCCATAAACTGCGCTTTGATTTTCATAGGTAGCGTAACAAAGTGTATCACGTGTATCAGCAAATCTTTCTGCAACATTCTCCTCATTGAGATCATACTTTTTCATCATTATATTTTTCAGGTAATCAGCAATGGCCTGGGTATCACTCGCAAGCATTGTTGTTTGATTCACAACACCGATCCTTTGCAAATCTTTTTCAACATCAAAACCTCTTGAAAATTTTTCAGCAAATTCAGCATAAAAATTTTCTAATGGCTTTTCTCTGTTTATATATTTCGCAAGTTCGATAGTTTCATTCATGTCTGTTACTACCACCGTTGGTGTATTAGCAGCACTATGACTAAAAGTAGCCCGTGTTTCTTCATGCTGAGGTTTGCCATGTACCACTATTGAATATTTATTTTTTGCAATGGCTTCCGCACGGTTCCATACTTTCTCAACAAAGGGACAGGTGGTATTATATTTCTTTATCTCAATACCAAGGCTATTTAATTCCTCTTCAATTTGAAGTGTTGTACCAAAGGCAGGCACTACAACAATATCGTGTGGCGAAAGACTGCTGAAAGGGATAAGCATATTGCCTTTGGTGTCCATTAAAAATTTGACTCCTCTTTTTGTAAGATCATCGTTTACCAGCGGATTGTGAATCATTTCACTCAGTAAATAAATTTTTTTGCCAGGATTTTCTTCTATTGTTTTAAATGAAATTTCAATGGCATTTTCTACCCCATAGCAAAAACCAAAATGCCTTGCAAGATAAATATGCAATTCTCCAAAATCCAGAAAGGTGGGCGTAAAATCCTTTTTTAGCTTATCGTTTTGTGCACGTTTATTTTTTATCGCAGTAACTAAAGTGCTGCGGTAGTTTAGAGGGACATTAAATTTTTTCATGAGTTATATAACGTCAAAGTTACAAAGCTCTAAGCATGGTGCAAGCCAATGAAAAATTAATAATGCTTAATTTTAGTTTTAATCATGATTTCAATTTATGCCACACAAAAACAAAAACATAACACATCCTAAATGGAGTTACGGTGCAAGTATTTATGAAGTCAACCTGAGACAATATACTTTAGAAGGAACCTTCGATGCATTCTCAAAACACCTGCCCAGGCTTAAAGATATGGGCTTGAAAATACTATGGTTCATGCCAATTACGCCAATAAGTGAGACGGGCAGGTTAGGTATTCTTGGAAGTTATTATTCCGTAAAAAATTATACGGATACCAACCCGGAATTTGGTACTGTAAATGATTTTAAAAAGCTGGTTGCAAAAGCTCATGAACTGGGGTTTAAAATTATTATTGATTGGGTTGCTAATCATTCCGGGAACGATCATCACTGGGTTACAGAGCATCCTGAATTTTATCGTTATATTGATGGCAATCAACTGCTCCATCCGCATGGCTGGACAGACGTAGCTCAACTCAATTACGATAATCCTGATCTGCGGGAAACTATGATTGCAGCAATGAAGTTTTGGCTAAAAGAATGTGATATTGACGGATATCGTTGCGATATGGCACATCTTGTTCCTCTTGATTTTTGGGTACTTGCCAAAAAGAAATTATCAAAAATTAAAGACAATCTTTTCTGGCTTGGTGAATGTGAAAAACCAGAATACCATGCAGTTTTTGATGCTACTTATACATGGAGATGGATGCATGCATCAGAAGAATTTTATCATAATAGAATGAACCTTCAGGCTTTGCTGACAGTTTTATACAAATCAGTTACTGAATTTCCAGGTGATGCATTCAGAACGTACTTTACCAGCAACCATGATGAAAACAGCTGGAACGGAACCGAATTTGAAAAATATG
>JBDTYU010000169.1:0-5001 GCA_040005535.1 Ginsengibacter sp.
GCAGGCAACCAGATACATTTGCGCATACAATCAATAGTAGGCATTACCACATTATTTGCAGTATCTATTATTGAAAAAAAAGTGCGTAATAAGCTTTCAGATTTTAAAAAGAGAACTGCGTGGTTTGAAAAGTACCGGCTTAAAAACAATCGTTTCTGGCCCAACGAAGAACGTACTGATGGTGAAAAGCTTTTGTTATCTCTTGTTAAACAAGAGAGGTTAAAAAGCATCCTGGAACATTTACTGAATGAAGAAGAATTTCTTTCACCCGGTGGCATAAGGGCTTTGTCAAAGTATCATGAAAAAAATCCTTACTCAGTTACAATTGACAATATCGAATATAATATTCAGTATGATCCCGGTGATTCTACTTCAGACTTTTTTGGCGGCAACTCAAATTGGCGGGGTCCTGTATGGATTCCTATAAATTATATTATCATTCAGTCTATCCGTAAGTATGGAGAGTTTTATGGAGATGATTTATTGGTAGAATGCCCAACGGGCTCCGGCATTACAATGAATTTGAAGCAGGTAGCAAATGAATTGGCAAAGCGTGTTATTAGTTTATTTGAAAAAGATGCGGAAGGAAAACGAAGCATATATGGGAAGTATAATTGGTTTTATCAGCAGCCGGGTAATGAAAATCTTGTTTTATTTTATGAATATTTTCATGGAGATGATGGAAACGGACTTGGTGCAAGTCATCAAACAGGATGGACATCACTGGTAGCTCAGTTGATAAATGAACTGAATGATAAGAATGGATAGTGGTTGAGAGTGGTGGATGGTCCAAGAGTATGCGGCTCCAGGCTTGCGAAAGAATGAGGAACGGCTTAGCTTACTTCTCATCTTTTATCTATGCATGATCATAACTTTTTGTGTTGTCACCGCTCCATTATTTATTATTTTCAAAACATAAGCGCCATCCGGTAATGCGGCAGTATTAATTTCTTTTGTATTGCCAGCCATTATTGTTGAAGTTAATTGCCTGCCCACTGCATCATATAAAATTATCTGCGTTTTACCTGCACCGTTAGTTGATGCACTGATGGTAATAAAATTATTTGCAGGGTTAGGAAAAATAATGAAACTGTTGGAAGTATTTTTATTGTGCAGCAATACGATATTGCTATATATATAAGCGCCATCGATATCAATTTCCTTAATGCGATAATATAGATTTCCTCCTGGTATATTGGTATGCAAAAACTGGTACTTGCTTTCATTGGCATTGACAATATTTACCAACCCGATACTGCTCCAATGTCTTCCATCTGCACTGTATTCTATTTCAAATTTATCTGAATTAATTGTTGGGGTAGCCACTACCCATTTTATGGTAGACGAAGTGTTATCAACAAGAGATGCTGTAACACTTATAAACTTTACGGGCAATGTGGCAAGGTTGAATGGTGTAGGATTATTTTCACCGGGTTCTCCCGCATTGCCATTATTATTTGGGTCTACTGCATCCTGCGATCCGTTATTGGAAGAGTCTGATACATTGATAAAACTTAATGTGCCAACGCTGCCAATAGTTGCACTTCCAATAGCTGAATTCTGGTAAACTGTGGCCGGATTAATATTAGTAACGCGGAAGCCTAAACGAAGTTTTAAAAAGTAATCCGTATTTACAGAAGTTTGGTTGATAAGGCTTTGCCCTGCGATTAATAAATCGCTATCGTTATTGCCATTGTACAAAGGGTTTAATGCGAGGCCTGCTGCATTATCTCCGGTTACGAACGCTACTGTTATATCAGATACATTACCTGCCCCGAAAACAGCGGATAAATTATCACTAACATTAATATTGTTAAGCGCAACATTGCCTAAGTTTCTTGCATAGATCTCATAAGTAAGGTCGACTGTGTTATCATTTATTTTTACATTATTCACCAATTGTTTGGTAACCCCTAAAGATGGAGTAATGCTGGTGTTGTCAATAGGCAGTTGTCCATCCTGGAAATTTGTTGCGCTATCCAAAACGTTGGTAGTGATATTATACTTATAGTAATAACAATTTCCTGAAAAGTCAGATCCTGCAAGTTCCAGTTGCCCGTTCAGGTAGGCAATACCATAACAACTTTGTGGTATAGTGTCTAAAAAAGTAGCTGTCGCGTTGGTGGTGGTACTGCTGTAATTATTAATTTCATATAGCTTTGACGGGAAGCTTCCGAGAGTGGCAAACATGCGGCCATTCGGTAAAATAGTTATGTCTCCGCTGGAGATGGCAGTGGGAAAATTGCCGCTGGGAAACTGGATTAGCCGTGTGTTAATAATGGTGCCGTTGTTTACATCAAACTTATCCATATTGCATTGCCCGGTAATGTTGTTATAGTTTGACAATGACCAAAGGTCGCCGTTGTTGTCAAACTCAAAATTATTAGATATATAGCTGTATGTATAATCTGGAATGCTATCTAATGCAGCAGGGCAGTTAATATTTGCAGGAAGCCCCATATCGAGTACCCATATTTTTGTATCAATGCCGCTTCTTATATCAGCCACATATATTTTATTATTTTTTGGATTGTAAGCAATGAAAACACCAAAGATATTCGGCAACTGTTTTGCCAGGCTGCAGGTAACTAACGATGACGGTGAAATGCTGAGCGGTTCTTTAATAAAAGAAAAAGCCGGCTCGCCTGAGCTTGTACAGGAAACAGTTCCAAAATTAACGAGCAGCGAATTTTGTGCAACAGATGTATAGCTACTGGCAATACTAATGAAGAGCAAAGAAATTGAGTGACAGATAAATTTTTTTAGCATCCTGTAATTTTTCAAATGATGCAATACTTGTTTAAAGAAAAGCCAGGTCTTATCTGTTGAAATTTGGATTGTATATCGTACTGTAATTTGAGGGTTAGGGAATACAGTATCTTATGAGGATGTAAATATAATATTTACATTTTAGAATTTATAGAAAAAACATTCAATGAATGTTACTGGTTTTCAATGGTGCCAAATTGTTATTCAAAATTGTATTCTTTTTTTAAAAATGCTATCATTCTTAAAGCAAATGAAAGTCTTGCCTTTAAATGATAAATATAATTTCTGGTCGTAAATTTTTCATTAATAACTTCATTGAAGAAAAATTTTATTTTTTGCTTCTCATAAATTAACAAGGGAGGCATTTTGTTGGTGTAAGAGCCATTCTTAAAATACGTTGTATCATAATAGACTGAAAAATCCAGGACTTGTATTATTGATTGAAAGCAATCATCCATAGCTTTGTTATAATACTTTTCACCTTCTTTCACTTCATCCATTTCTATATCATATTTAGCTATACTGTCTGCTACGTGGTTTTTTCTAATTAATCTTAAGCCCCCGGAATTTTTGAGCTGCTGCATTGTAGCATCACTACCTGTAAAAAGAGAATAGTAAGTTGCAAATTGCCCTGTGAGGCGATACAATGATCTACGATTCTCCGGCAGATCTATATTTTTAAACGACAAACTAACGAGGCTGTCCAGCCCAATTATCTTCTTCTTATTTTCTGCTATTATGGTGTTTAACCTTGAGGTATCATCCTGCAGATTTTGAATAAAGCTATGGATGTATTCTTTTTCCTTTTCTTTATCACTTATTCTTTCCCGGATATTCTCTGCAATAAAGCCCATAAATACTGCAAGAAATATCATTAAGAATTCCAGGAAATATTCTTTAAAATGTATTTTTTTATGATGCAGATCCGGGTGGTGGTGTACTTCCATAATGTTGTTTCCTGTATAGTTATAAGTGTATTATGCTAAAGTAAAACAACTTTGTGTAAACAAAACAGGCTTTACTAAACTTGCGTTGAAAAATTAATTAGAGGCTAACTCACTAAGGTGATTTGTATATATTCTGAAACAGCGTTTAACCTTACCTGTTATAAAATTATATTTTGAGGCAAAGGTTTTTTTAATTTTATAAAAAATTTGGTATGCATTACTTTCACCCGACAATTTTTTGTTGGATAATTTTTCATAACTGTAAGTTGATATTTTGAATGTTTATATTTTGTCAAAAAGTATCTTATCATCTTCATTACCCCATGTAAAGAACAATTACAAATCAATTTTTTTATTATAAAGAATCGGTTTATAATTTACTTTCTTATTTATTATCACTTAATGCAAATGCCACATAAGCATCTCCGGATTTGGTTTTCAGTTTCCCGCCGCCACAAGCTATCACCAGATATTGCTTTCGATCTATAGTATAAACAGCAGGTGTCGCAAAGCCGCAAGCAGGTAAATCTGCTTCCCACAATAATTGTCCTGTTCTTTTATTGAAAGCTCTAATTTTACTATCACTTGTTGCTGCAATAAATATTAATCCGCCGGCTGTAACAACAGGACCACCATAATTTTCAGTACCAGAGTGTATCCCCTTTGCTTTTAATTCAGGATAATCTCCAAGGGTATCTTTCCAAACAACCTCAGCAGTATTTAAGTTAATAGCAGTGAGTGTACCCCAAGGTGGCTTCACTGCCGGGTATCCTTCTTTGGTAAGGAATTTATTATAGCCAGTATTAGTATAGGGGATTTCCAGGTACGGATCTTTTGTTTCTTTAGGAGCAATAAATTTTTTATTCTGATTTGATTTCAATTCAAGTATAAAAGATGCGATAGCACTTTTTTCCTCATCGGTTAATCCATTAAAAGCGGGCATCATTTTACGTCCGTTAGAAACCAGATCATGAAAGGCTGCTTCGGTATATTTTTTACTGACATCAGTTAAAGCAGGATAATTTCCTCCGCCTTTTCTTTCAGGTCCATGGCAGGCCACACAATTTTGAATATATATTCTTTGCCCGGCCTGTAAATATGTTTCATTATTTGATTGATCATTTTTTACATCTATCATTGTTAGCACCCATGGCATTTCGCTGGCGTTTACATATAATATGCCTGTAGATGGATCGTAGGCTGGCCCGCCCCATTCAGCACCACCATCAAAACCCGGAAATATTATGGTGCCTTCTTTTGAAGGAGGATTAAAAAGATTTCCTGT
>JBDTYU010000170.1:0-3970 GCA_040005535.1 Ginsengibacter sp.
AAAGCTGATCGGGATTTTGTATTGCTTTTATGAGTCTGCCGGTAGAAGCATCTAAAATATGCAAAGTGGATTTGGTATCGGTTACCACATCTACTGCGATTACTTTCATACCGTCTTCACTTACATCAGGAGAAAAATATTTTGTGCGCCTGGTAAGCGTTTGTTGGCTACCGTTAGTTATATTAATAATTCGCAGATCGCTGTAATCTCTATATCCCCATCTTGGATCCCGGGTGTACGCAGCATAAACAATCTTACCGTTTCTATAGCTAAATTGTTTGTCAAGTGAGTAATCACGTATTCTTAATTTTTTTTCTATACTGCCAGTGCGAATAACAAACTCTGGAATTTGTTTATACCCGCTTCTCATAAAAATTATAGAATCATTTCCTGCAAAAGCAGGATATTCCTCATCAACATAAGGTTGTTTCTTTTCTGCAATTTTCTTTTCAGGAATAGGAGATGCAAATTGTGTTTTAAAAAAATTCAATGCTTCTTTTCTGAAAGAAACAAAATCTATTCCTGAATATTTTTTTACAGCATGCTGAAACGGATAAAATAGTCCTTTGAAAGATGCAGCATCATGGGTTACTTTTTCCCAGAATTTGTCTCCATATTTTTCCCTTCCATAAGCCACCAGTAAAAAGCCTAATTCGTAATGATTGGGTACGAAATCTTTATAAGAGCCATTTCTAAGTTTCATCCAGCTAAATTGTTTCCCGGCTTTCCAAAGAGAACGATATGCATTATAAAAAAACGGCAGGCTGCCACGTCCCTGCCTGCTGACATTGGTTTCATTAAAAACCGCATCGCCTTCATAAAACCAGTTAGGTATTGCGGCATTATTAGCCAATGACCGGCCTTCATCTCCAAAAATTTCATACAAAACTTTAGATAGTCCTACATTAAAATTATTATACTGTTGTACATGCCTGTATTCATGAATGGTGAGTTGATCAGGCCAGGGAAGGCTGCCCAACTCAAAACTATTTTGCAAAGGCGTAATAAGAAATTCACTCCTGAAAGGGCCAAGCCCTACATAAGCGTTGGAAATTGTAGTTTGGTTTTGAACAACAAGATTGATTTTTTTCAATTTTGTGCCAATTGTATTTTGGGTGGGCTCATTGATAAATGAAATAATATTCGTAATCCTCCTGGCAGTTGAATCAAGACCGGCTGGAAAAATAACTCTTGAAAGAGATGAATTAATTTGCTTCCATTTTAAAGATGGCGGATTGCCCCCAAAAATTTGAGTGAACCCCTTTGCACTAATCATTATCATTAAAATAAATAGCCAATATTTATAGAAGAGAATCATATTCTTTTAATAATTTGATGAAGTTATGTAAATTGAAATTCAACTTATTAAGTGGCTATGAAAAGATTAACGGGTTTTAAAATAAGTTAATAATATTTATGAGCTATTTACGTTTTTACTATTTGGCAAGCCAGGCGAATTCAGGTCTTTTTTTATTTGCTTATTTTTGGGGAAGATAGAAAGCTTGCAAATATTTATTGTATGATAAAATCTTTTAGTTTTCTTTTGCTTTCTTTTTTACTTTTACTTGCTTCCTGTAAAAAACCGGATAACGCCGCGGACAATGTTATTCTTGAACAATATTTTGAAACCAATGTTCTCAACAGGAATTTTACGGTAAGCCTTGCAACCGATAACAGTACCGACCTCACAGATAATTATAACGGATATATATTTGTCCTTTTGAAAACTGATTTTTATCATGGCCCGTTACAGGCTACAAAAGGTAGTATTGTTTACACCGGCACATGGAGCAGTAACAGCGATTACAGTAAACTTGTAATTACGCTGCCTGACCCACCCACTGAATTTATATTTTTAAACAGGGAATGGCGTTTTACCAGTAAAAGTTTTCCTACCCTACAGCTTGCGCCATGGGGCTCTAATAATCCTATAGTGTTACACATGTACCGGCAATGAACCCGGCATTAGCCGCTGTTTATTAATTCATCCTGACTAACGTTTCAACGTTCATCAGGTATTCTTACAGTGCCATTTCGGTTATCTATATTTACAAAAAAATTAATGAAAATAAAAGAAGTAATTAAATGCCTTGAAGAATTTGCGCCGGTAAGTTTACAGGAAGATTATGATAATGCAGGGCTCCTTATCGGCAGTTCAGATGATGAATGTGGTGGCGTCATTACAACACTTGACGTAACTGAAGATGTAATAAATGAAGCCATACAAAAGCGATGTAACCTTATAGTGGCTCATCATCCGATAATTTTTAAAGGGCTAAAAAAAATAAACGGAAGAAATTATGTGGAGCGTTGTGTTATAGCTGCTATAAAAAATAATATCTCTATTTATGCTATACATACAAATCTCGATAATGTAGCCAATGGTGTGAATAAGAAAATAGCTCAAAAATTAAACCTACAAAATATAAAAGTCCTTTTTCCAAAAGAGAACATGTTAAAAAAGCTTGTCACATCTTGCCCTGAAAAAAATGCAGAAGATGTGAGAAATGTTTTATTTAAAACTGGCGCAGGCACGATAGGTAAATACAGTGAATGCAGTTTTAGTGCAGAAGGTGTGGGAACATTTATGGCAACTGAAGGCGCTGACCCTTATGTAGGTAAAATTGGAGAAAGGCATAAAGAAAATGAAACGAGAATAGAAGTTATTTTTCCTGGTTATCTTCAAAATCAAATTGTTCAATCTTTAAAAGAAGCGCATCCTTATGAAGAAGTTGCGTATGATATTTACGCATTAAGCAATCAACATAATGATATTGGCAGTGGATTGGTTGGCGATTTCCCCGAGCCGGTTTCTGAAGAAGATTTACTTTCTGTGCTTAAAACCACATTCAGGCTTACAGTGATTCGTCACACAGCTTTTATTCATAAAAAAATTACAAAGCTCGCTGTATGCGGCGGAGCCGGCAGTTTTTTAATTCCTGCGGCAAAAGCAAGCGGTGCTGAAGCTTATATTACATCTGATATAAAATATCATGAATTTTTTGACGCTGATAATAACATTCTTCTGGCAGATATAGGCCATTATGAAAGCGAGCAGTTTACAATAGAGCTTTTAACTGACATTTTGCAGCAAAAATTTCCTAACTTCGCCGTCCAAAAAACAGGAATTAAGACAAATCCGGTAAATTATTATGTATAAATGAATTGGGCTTAATTCTTGAAATAAATTTAAAAAATCATACAAATTATATGGCACAAGTAAAAGATTATTCTGTAGAAGAAAAATTATCATCTCTTGTAAAACTTCAAAAAATTGACAGTAAGCTGGATGGTATCCAGATTTTGAAAGGCGAATTACCAATCGAGGTAAGCGACCTTGAAGATGAAATTGCAGGGCTTCATGCACGCCAGAACCGGATTGAAGAGGAGATAAACGGTATGCAGCAATTTATTGAAGATAAAAAGACACTCATTAAAGATGCGCAGGAGCTTACAAAAAAGTATGAAAAACAAAGCGATAATGTAAAGAATAATCGTGAGTTTGAAGCTATTAATAAAGAGATAGAAATGCAAACACTGGAAGTAAAACTTGCAGAAAAACATATAAAAGATGCAACAGAAGATATTGCAGAAAAAGGGAAACAGCTTGAACTCGCAAAGAAAGCAGTTGCCACAAAAGAGGCAAATTTAAAAGGAAAAAAAGGAGAGCTGGAAAAAATTATTACAGAGACTGATAAAGAAGAAAAAAGTTACAATAAAGAAGCTGGTGCCGCGAGAGAACATGTTGATGAAAGATTAATAGTGAGCTATGACCGGATACGCAAAAATTATCGCAACGGCCTGGCTGTGGTTCCTGTAGAGCGTGATTCATGCGGTGGCTGTTTCAATGCCATCCCCCCACAAAAACAAAGTGATATTAAGCAGCGTAAAAAAATTATTGTTTGCGAAAATTGTGGCCGTATTCTGGTGGATGATGAATTAAATAATGCAGTGGCAATAAAATAATTTT
>JBDTYU010000171.1:0-7514 GCA_040005535.1 Ginsengibacter sp.
GTACAAACTTTATAACACTGATATGCTGGTAATTATTTAGCCCGTGTCATGGTATCAAAGACATTTTTGGGCATCTGATCTGTGATATCTTTGCCTTGTGCATCAATTAACTTTTTGAAATGCCTCATCCTTACCGTTTCACCACTTATTGTATATTCTGCTGTATTTAAACTTCCTACATGATCCGGGTAAGAAGAATATAAAATTTTAAATGTGATGGTATTATCATTATTAACCGTATAGGAACCTGCATGTACATCATTCCATTTACCGGTCGAATCCGGTCCAACGGCATTGAAATAGCCATCATGCATAACTGAAAATCCCTTGTTATCATTGCCTATCCAGGCGCCATTGAAGAGGGAAGCAGCATTTTGACCTGCTTTTTGTGAAGTTGTTTTTTTCTGAGACTGGTTTGTTTGTGCGTTGCTTGCAGTAAAAAAGAAAAACAGTATTACAGCAAGAAAAACTGATTGTTTGCTCATATTGCTAATTTTAAATGATGACGTAACGGGAGAAACCAACAGGTACAGAGCGGTTTTTTAAGGAGATTCATCTAATGTACGGATTTTTAAATTAACTGCAAATCTTTGGGTGTTAGTTGTGTTCTACTGCATGATTGTTTCTTCTCATAGCCAGAGGTAAAGCAAAACATTGCGACGCTTCTTAAAAAGAATCCACGATATTTTTTTTTGCAACTATTATGGATTTAAAGAACCAGCGTAATTAGTAATCTATGACGCTGTGCTGGTATGGCCAATTGGTCGCAGACCAGATGGCGGCTCTCACAGGCATGGAGTGTGGTTATTAAATATCTAACGAAGACCTGCGACGGCGAAAAAATTCCTTTCGTGGGCACTGCATAAAAATATAAGTCTTCTTAGCAATTATTTCAAGACTTTTTTATTTTTTAAGATAATACAACTTACATGGAAATTAATCAGATGACTTGACGTGGTAAAACTGGAGATCACTGAAATTGACGTACAATATACATGACATATTAACTTTCCCTGTTTAAACTGCGTTTAACCCTACCTGTTATATAGATTAATTGGAAAAAATTTGTCACGTTAATAATCTTAGGCAGGCCAATATTAAATCATGCATTCAATTGAAAGTCTTATAACTACTTAAATGAAAAGAATAAAAAAAGCTACTACACATGTAGCAGCTCCTTTGTTATTAGACACAAAGATTGTAATCATTTTCCCTCAATCATAATTCTACTTTGAAGCTATGGGAGGTTTACCACCTTCGGGAACAAATATGAGGGCATCGGTATTAAGACAATAACGTTTATGGGTAGGTGCCGGGCCATCATCAAACACATGACCAAGATGTGATCCCGATTTTGAATCAACAACTTCCCACCGAACATCACCGGCACTTTCATCTTTCATGAGCTTTACTGCGTCTTTATTAATCGCTGCATAAAAACTGGGCCAACCTGTACCTGAATCAAACTTTGTATCGGAACTAAAAAGAGGTTGTAATGTAGCGGCAGAATAGTAAGTTCCTTTTTTATAAAAGTGATTTAGTTTACCGGTGAAAGGCCTTTCTGTACCGTTCTCTCTCAGGATATAATACTGAGCCGGAGTCAATTTCTGCTTCCATTCACTTTCTGATAATTGCATTGCAAATTTAGCATCCTGGTTAACCTTTTCCGGGTCAGGATATTTTGTATCTGCAGTTTTTGTTTCAGCAGTTTTACTTTTTGGGTTAGTTGTTTGGGATTGTGAGCAGTTTGTAAGCAATAAAGAAAATACTATTACCGGTAAATACATAATCTTTTTCATATCGAAATTTTTTATTAAATACGTAACAAAATTATTAAAAGGATTGTTACAAAATGTTAATATCACTTTCAATTATGAAGAAGTGCTAAATAAAATTATCAAAGATTATTAAGCGGTTGTTTTATCAGTTTAAAAACCTTTGGCTTGTTACCACCTTCTATTTTCAGAAAATATATGCCGTTTGGAAGATTATTTAAAACGATAGAAGTTTTTTGGGATTTAAGAATTTGCACAACAAATAGTTTACCCGTAACATCATAAATTTTTACAGTTTTACCTGAAATATCGGACGCATTTTTATAACTGATAGTAACCTGGTTGCTAAAAGGATTTGGGTAAACAGATATATCAGGATTGCTTGCTGTGTTATCAGCAGGAAGCGGACCACCCTGGGCAAGCGAGCTGTCGCAAACAGATGAATTTAGAAATGAGTTTCTCGGACCACCCAATGCAAACATACTTCTCATTTCATTTTTTTGTCCCTGTGAAAACATATTCATACATGCATCATCTGTAAAATCCATATAATTCATAAACATGTCGCCATAAGAATTATTTGAGCATGATGATGTATGCGGGAAAGAAGGACAATTACTGTTATTACCTTGTTGTGGTGGAGTATCGCTAATGCCATCATCCCCGCATAAAGCATCTCCCCACAAATGCCTCAACCCAAGCCAATGGCCTATTTCATGAGTTGTTGTACGCCCCTTATTAAAAGGAGAAGTAACTGTGCCGGTAGTACCAAATACATCATATTGAATCACTACTCCATCCCTGTTGGCAGCGCCACCGGGTAAAACCGCATATCCTAAAGTGCGGCCAAAAAGGCTACATACCCAAATGTTGAGATATTTTTTTGAATCCCATGCATCATCACCACCACTGGAAGAAAATTTCATTTCATCATCGGAAAGAAATAATTCTTCCTTTGTATATTTATGTATGATGCCTGGTGTATATCTTCCATTAGGATCAACTTTTGCAAGACAAAAAACAATCCTCGTATCTGCAGCTAAATTTTTAAAAGCTTCGGGAGTATTTACAGCATCTGCATTAAGCCGCCTGTAATCATTATTCAAAACTGTAAGTTGAGACAAAACCTGTTGGTCACTTATATTTTGGGTACTGTTATTATACAAAACATGAACAACCACAGGTATTACTATCACTTCATTTTTTAAAGTATCCCTTCCCGCGGTTTCCGCATTCTGGTTTGTAGTAACAAATGTGAGCGGTAAATTATGCTGTTTTGTATATTCTGTAGTACCACATCGCTGAGCATTTGCATGCAGTGCAAAACACCAACAAATAAATGTAATAATTATTTTCATGTATCCCTGTTTATTCAGATTTCTTTCTAAAAAAATGTAAGCGGGATTACACAGGATGTTCAATAATGAATTAACACAGGAGATAAATAATGCATGGGATGAGTGGAAGAAGCAGAATTAATTAGACCTAAGCTTATACAAGGAAAATAACATTTATGGGAGTTATTACCGGTAACAGAGGTTTAAGAGCACAAATAAAATCAAAATTATTTGAAAATCAAAGTTATTGCTCAAAGTATTTTATAATTGAGTTAACATGCTTACGAAGCCCGTTCACTATTTTTACAGCGTTTTAAAAAAATATAATGATTAATAAATTACTTACATGTGCCGTCTTTATAGTATTGTTTTCGTGTAATAATAATTCAACTCCTGATATTGATACGAGTCTTCCCGTCTCTCAGCCAAATAATCTTCCTCCCCCTCAACCCATAACATTTACAGTAGAAGCAGTTTATCCGCACGATGCGCAGGCTTTTACCCAGGGACTTCAATTTTATAATGGAAAATTATACGAAGGAACCGGTGATTTTAAGCAATCAACTTTACGGATCGTTGATATAAAAACAGGAAAGCCTGAAAAAGAATATCTTATTCCGGATCCAAATATTTTTGGTGAAGGCATTACCATTTTTAAAAATAAAATTTACCAGCTCACCTGGCAGAACCACAAAATATTTCAATATAACGTTAACGATATAATGCACCCCGTTGCAACTTATAACTGGAGTGCAGAAGGATGGGGCATTACTAATGATGGTAACAATCTCATTATAAGTGATGGCTCATCAAAATTATATTATGTGCAACCGGATGAGACGAAGAAAGAAATGAAAACTATAAAAATTCTTACTGTTGCTGACAATAATGGGGAACTGGACAGTCTTAATGAACTTGAATATATTAATGGATATGTTTATGCAAACAGGTGGTATAATAATCATATTATTAAGATAGATACTTCTAACGGCCATGCAGTGGGTATTATGGATCTTACAGGCTTGTTCTCTCAATACGATCCCAATGCACAACTTAATGAAAAAGCTGTTTTAAATGGCATCGCTTACGACAGCGCTACAAAAAAATTATACATCACCGGTAAAGACTGGCCAAAGATGTTTGAAATGAAATTGAATAGCCCCTAATCTCAAAGGGTAAGGCTGAATCATATGTTTATAAGTTAATTCCCTTCCCTTCGGGAAGGGGTTGGGGTTGGGCTATATAAATCACCGAGCTGCATCTTTCTTTATTAAACATCGCTTTAAAATTTGAAATTCCTCCTTCAATAAACGCTTTTAAAAAATGCGATTTGCCTGTTTTATATTTTTCGCTCAGCATACTTACATAAAAACTATCGTACCACATTGGCTTCATAAAAATCACCTGCATTCCATGTAACGATAATAATGTGTTCATAGCGGCTGGTGAAAAATGATAGAGATGCCGGGGTACATCATAAGCAGCCCAATATTCTTTATAAATTTTTTCATCATAGCATGTGTAATTGGGCACAGCAATAAAAAGCTTACCCTCTGGTTTTAATAATTCTTTCAACCTTTTAATATACTCATGTAACTCATGCACATGCTCCAGCACATGCCACATCGTAATAACATCAAAGCTTCCGGCAGGCAAAGAAAATAATTTTTCTGAACTGTCTAAGTTTAAGTTATAAAGTTCCATTGCTTTTTTTCGGGCAATTTCATCAGGTTCAAGACCGGTAATTTTCCAGCCAGATCGCTTCATAGTATTTAAAAATGCACCAGTTCCAGAACCTACATCCAATATGTCGCCTGAAGATTTTCTGGAAATATTTTCAATCATTTTTCTTTTTTGTCCCAACGTTCGGTTTCTTACCCTATGATATAGCCTGTTAATAAATCCTTCATTTGTATCGCTGTGCGAAATATAATTTTCTGATTTATAGTAAGCTCCTATCTCACCAGCATCAGGAACATTTTGTGTAAACCTCAGCGTGCAATTTTTACATTCCCAAATCTCAAATCGCTTATGAGAAACTGTATAATCTTTGGCAGTAAGCGCCAGCACAATATTTTTTTGCCCGCAACACGGGCATGAGTCATACGAAATCATTTTTTACATGGTTCGTACAAAGAAAATATAAAATACGCAATCGCCATTTTATATGTATTCGGATTTTGGGTTTTCTTTACATTTAATTTAAGTGAATTTTACCGGAGAATGAATATTGCAGTAATAAGAGAAAAAATAAGACGTGCCGGTTTTTTTGTTCCTTTCCGTGTACACTTGGTGCTTTTAATAATTGCTTTGCTTTTAGCAGCCAAATGGCTCAAAAAAAATAATGCCGTTCCGGAAACAGCACGAACTGCAATTATTGACCTTTTTATTTCCATTACTTTTTGGTTTGCATTTGCAATTCTTGTTGTTTCTTTTATAAGCGCATTTATACCCTGGGTAGTTTTTTTATTCAGCAAAAAAAATCAAAAGAGTATTTTAAAAATAAAAACTGCGGGCCGGGAAAATGTAACAAATCAACAAAAGGTAGAAATTAATATTTCTCATATAATAAAACCACTCTTCGGTTATATTCGGTTGCGGTTACTATATGATGGAAATAATATCTCTCCAAAATTTGCGCCTGTCCCATTGCTGGCAAAAAATAATTTTTTTTCAATGCGTATTGAAGGTTTGTACAACTGGCCATTGAAAAATATTAAAGAGTACGATATAAACAGTGGCGTCATTTATTTTGAAGATTTTTTTCAGTTTTTTTCATTTGCCGGTAGGCTACCTTCTAACAGTAATTTTTTTACCGGGCCACCAATAAAATCAACAGGCGCTCTGAAAGTTCAGCCAAAAAAAACTGAAGAAACGAATATGAGAATTGAAGAAATAAGAAAAGTGGAAGGCGAATTTCTAAATTATAAAAATTTTGAAACTAATGATGATGTGAGAAGAATCGTGTGGAAGATTTATGCAAAGAATAAAGAACTCGTTGTACGGATTCCAGAAACCAATGACCCTTATGCATCGCACATTTATTTCTATGCTTCATTTTACAATGCGATCAGCAATGATGTTTATGAAGAATTCAATGAAGTATTTCTTGATAATTTTAAAACAACTATATGGAATATATATGACCAGCTAAGCCGGCAAAATGAGCTTATACAATACATTCCGGACCAGGAAACAAAAAAAATTTATGCAGATGAACCTGCTATGAAAGTGAAATATATAATAAGCACTGCAGCATGGCAAAAACAAAAAGACCTTCAAAATTATTTTAATAAACAGGTGGCCTCTTTACTTTGTGTATCATCATTAACTGATGCAACACAGCTTGCAGAAGTTCTTGATAAAACTGGCAAAAGTCTTACTGTTGTTTTTGTTCAGCTAAGTAAAAGTTTTGACAATGTGAATACAATTGACTGGCTGCAATGGATTTTTGTTAAGCCAGAAAAGAAAAGTACAGAAAAATTACAGCTTGCTTTTAACCTGTCACCTTTGCGAAGAAAGGTGTTGGAAAATGAAAAACAAATAAAACAAATGCTTGAAAAATGCGATTGTGAACCCTTAATTATTTAACCCTTTTATTAATGTGTTTTGTTCCCTCGCTCTCGGAGAGGGGTTGGGGTGAAGCTTATGAAAATTCAAAAAAAAGATAGCACTAAAAAAATAATCGCAAGGATTGTTCTTGTGATATTACCTGCTATAGTTATAGGCGCATACATGCTCTGGCATCTTGATGAATACTATTCTGTTTTGCAAAGCCAACGGTTTACTGAAAGTTTATTTTTGGCCGCAGGACTTATTTCCGGTTGCTGGTTTTATAGTTTTCGTTTCCGTTTTATTACAACCGTGCTGCCCTTGTTGTTGTTACTTTTTATTATCAGTAAGATAGTAAGTAACATTTATACAGGAGAGTTCATTGCATTTTACGCCACTACAAAATTTTATATTTTTTCATTCCTGTTTTTTACAGGATGGCTCACGGGCTGGGGATTTGTTAGGTTAAAATGGTTTCCGGTAGTGCTTTCTACATTATTAATGTTAATACAAATTATTGTTGTGAGTAACACAACCGATATCACTGCTCAAAAACTTATACTTGCTTTAGCACCAGTCTTAATATTTTCATTCTACATTATTTATACATCAGAGCTTGTAAGAAATATGAATGATGATGAGCCAAATTTTACATGGTTCATTACAAAAAAGCTGGCAGGTTTTGTTGCCGTTGCAGGAATAATATTGTTGCTGATCTTTTCATTTTTCAAAAAAGATTTTAAGGCCATTGAAAAAGAATATGGTGGTGGTAAAACTGAAAAACAGGAACCGAATAAAGAAAGCCTCACCAAAGAAAATAAAGATGGAACAGTAAGCAATAAAAAAGAAA
>JBDTYU010000172.1:0-7260 GCA_040005535.1 Ginsengibacter sp.
GGCAATTGAATTATAAACTCACTTCCTTCACCCTCTTTTGTTTCCACTCTTATCTCCCCGCCATATGCTTTAATGATATCATAAATGTCTGAATCAAGAATTAAAACGATTTATGGATTTCACAGATTTCATTTTAGAGTACAAGTCTTTTAAAGGTTAAACTTTTACTTTCAAAATTGATCAATAAGCCAACTTCCAGCCTCTATGTGAAGCCATTCCCAGGAACTTATGACTTCAAAGGAAGTTCCGATTATCTTTTGTGTAATGTCTTTATATTTTAGTATAATTTCTATTGGTTGAGAACAATTTCATTTGGGGTATTTAAGAAATATATTCAGATGCGCTAAACCTATTACAATTTTTGAATCTGATTGATGGGGCGGAGGAAATTTTAAACAGGGTATGATTTAGTAATTCGCTAAATTCTGAAATAAATATAGTATTGTCAAATGTAAAATGATTTATAAAAATCTTTTAAGGAGCTGTGCACCTAACTTCTTGATCATTTTTGTAAACTTGTAAGGCGTTGTTCGTGTGTTTAATTGTGAGTGTGGGTGAACAACCGGAACCTTACCACTGAGGCAATAGTATTTTCAAAATATTAAAGAAGATACCTAAATTGGAGTGTGGATCTATTTATAATAGAATATACAAATAAAAAAAATCAGGAAAATAGTTTGACAAAAGATATAGATAAAAGACAAAATCTTTGGGTGTTGTCACCATTATTCGGAATATTTCTTTTTGTGTGTTTATATATAATAGCCGCACTTCTTTATCCCGGAGGTTCACAAGCTGACAAAAATTCAAAAGATTTTAGCTGGATGAATAATTACTGGTGCAACTTACTAAACGAAAATGCAATGAACGGGGAGCATAATTCAGCAAGACCCATTGCGTTAACAGCAATGTTTATTCTTTGTTTGACACTTGCAATCTTTTGGTACATATTTCCGCAACAAATTGGCTTTAGAAAAAGTAAGCGATTTGCAATTCAATTATCAGGAGTTGTTTCTGCGATCATTGGAATGTTCCTTTTTACAAATCTTCATGATGCAATTATAAATATTAGCGGACTTTGTGCAGTTGTAGCAATTATAGGAACCTTTGCCGGGTTACATAAACTAAAGTGGATAAAACTTTTTTGGTTAGGCATTTTAAATTTTTTCCTTATCATACTCAATAACATCCTGTATTATGGTGAAGGATTGAAACAGTATTTGCCAATAGTTCAAAAGGTTACTTTCCTGTTTTTTCTTCTTTGGATTTGTTTAATAGACATAAATTTATACAGAAAAAACCCGGAACCTGTTAATGTAAAAGATGGAACTATACCGGCTGACATTAGTAGCTGATTTGTTGTAAGCGTTCACAGAATTAGCTTTCTAAATTATTTCCAATTTGTTCAATTTCATCAATAAAATCTGCTCTTTTAGATCGGCTTCACACTCATACCAATAGTCAGGTTGTTAGCAATTCGTCACTTATTACGAATCCCTTACCATTATAACGTCTATGGGTAAACGAAAATTATCATTACACAAATCTTATCCAAGTTTTTCTAACCTGAAATCAATACGCTTATCTTTTTTAAAATATTCCATTATCATTATAGAACCTGCTTTGGCAGGAAACACTTTTAATGTGCTGGCTTTTGATTTTAATTCGATCTTATCGGTTGTGAACTTGGTGCCATTGTAATGAATAGAATTAAATGTTTCCCCCTTATAATCTGAGCTTCTGACCCAATCGCTGTAGCATACAGAAAAATTATTGTTGTCATTATCTCCGGTGGTAAACTCATAATCGAAAGCGCCGGTCATCTTAAGATATAGACCTATGGCATGTTGACTGGTGCCATCACTCATAGCAGAAATCACCGCATTGTTGTTTGTTTTATCGTATATAGTAGCGTTCGTTATTTTATATTTATCATTAAATTCCATTATCACCATATCAGTAGTAACAATTTTCGTAACACCTACCGCCGACTGGCGAACTCCGGCAAATGCTCCCAAAACATTTAAAGCAATACCACCGGCATTAGCCTGTCTTTTATAGCCTTCCCCGACAATAAACATTTTTCCGTCTTGCATTTGAATAACTTTATGAATATAGAGATAACCAATATTGTCAATTTTACCTTTCCTGTTTGTGGGTAAATATTTCGCGAAATCATCAGCCCATGAATTATAAGTTTTGGTAAGCACGTTCCCTTTACTATCTATTCCATATATCGCAAGGCCCTTGGTATTATCTTTTATAATGTTATCACCTTTATTAAAATAGCTTCCAAACACCATTATTTTGTCAGTTCCTTTTACCGGCTCTACACCTGAGGAAACAAATGTATACTCATCATTTTCGTTATCTATGTCAAATGCTTTTTTCTTTGTCATAAAATTTATGCCTATAAGATGCGCACTTGGCTTGCCGCTAAGCGCCCTGTTCTTTTTCATGACTTCAAGTATAATCAGGCTATCGGTGCTGCCCAAAAATTCGGCGTTTGCATAACGTTCCTCATCATCATCAGGAGTGTAAGTCCATTGCTTTTTTTCCTGTGATGAATAATAATCAATTTCATAAGTGCGCTGTTTACCATCTCTTAATGGAAGTACTGACGCATAGCCCTTTTCACCCAGGTCATAAACATTCTGATTAGTTCCTTCATCAGTATGCATGGTCTCATACCTCTTCATCAGGTCATCTGTTCTTTTATCATATTCACGGCTGTAAGTATATTTAAGCTTGCCATCTAAATCATACACCTTCATGTCAAGTGTTTTATTATCCCCATTTTTAAAGAGAAATGCAAGGCTGCTGCCATTATAAGCAGCTTCCAAAAGACCCAGCTTTTTTGAATCCTCGAATTTTATGTCTCTTACCTTATTAAGGTTTTCATCAAGAATTTGTAAAGTGTATTCATCGGTATGCTTATCTATTTTATCGCTTATATACAGAAAAAAATATCCTTTAATCTTTTTATTTTCCATAATAGTACCGCTGTTTCTGCGGTACGTAGAATACACTTTATCTATACTTAATTTATTTTGCGCCTGAACGCCTGAGGCTGCAAGAAGCATACATGTTGTGGCTATCCAAAATTTTTTATTCATGATTTTATCTTTTTAATTTTTAAATTCTTTTATTTATTGTTGTGATATTTTTTTACTTGTATTATATGCGCTTGTAAATGGGGGATAATAATCAAGCAGGGGATAATATTGTTTAAGGAAATGGTAACTGATAGATGCAAAATTTTCCAGGTAAAGATTTTGTACGAACTGTAATAAAAGATTGTAATTACCAGGATAATAGGGTGATGGCAGATCAATTAGCTTACCGAGTTTATGTATTTTTTGCGCAGCGTAAAAGCTATTGAAAATTTTACCAACCTGTGCAACAAGATATGGATCGGCAGTTTTACCCTGCGATAATTCGAGTGTGTAGTAAAGACTCTTCGTATAATTTTCTGATGTATAAGCAAACTCTGCTATCTCGTATGAGAATATATTTTTCAGTTCAATCATTTTTGAATTATTCACAACATTTTTTGATGAAGTAGAAGAGCAATACCTGCTTACCATGGGCTCAAGAAATTTAATTCTCAATTTGCAATCAGGATGAGTTTTTAGAGAATCTGCCAGGGGCTCATCTTTTTTTAATTGTGCATGGCCTCCCAATAAGCCTTCTTCTTTTGCGAGCCATCTTTTCTGAAAAGGATAATCTTTTGCATCAAACATTTTTTGCAGGCACCCCCCAATGTGTAATGTATCTATGTCAATTGAATCGAGCAGGGCAAGTGTGGTAAGTGCTTCGGAAACATCATACCTGGTGTTATGCAAAAATTCTATGGCCATAGAATCAGCCTCGCTTTCATGATCTCTTCCGTGACGACGAATATTGAAGGTTAAGCCTTTCAAAAGATCATCAACCTGTTGCCTTTTCCCATATTCTGCATTTTTTATTTTGCGCAATTCCGTTTGCATCTCCTGCGAGTTAATTGCAGCAACATACCTGCGTATACTTTTTTCACTATGCTGAAGATAAAAGTGTGAGATTTCATGACAAAGTATGAACGCAGCCTGGCTTTCATTGTCAAGCCTTTTAAATAACCCCATGTTAAAGAGAATGATGCCTTCACCAATATAGCCGGCATTGGGCACTCCTGAACGGGAGAAATAACAATTAAAATTTTGATTCTGCAGCAAAGGATTTGCCTTTACAATTTCAGCAACCAAAGCATTTAAGTATTGCTGAGCCTGGGCAGATGTATAAATCTCTTTTTTATCAAATACCTCCTTAACATTTTCCCAGCGAAGCTTATAAACTTCTTCAAAATCTTTTTTATTTTCTTTGGGAAGGGATGATAATTCATCCTTATAGTGATCTTCATATTTTGTTGAAAGGGCCTTAAAGAAAGCGGCATTTTCTGTGGCAGGAGAAAATACTTGTGATGAAGCAAAGAGGAAAGTAGTGAAAACAAAAAATAACACCAATAAAAGCGGGTGTAAAATGCAGGGTACTTTAGGCAAAAGTAGTTTTCTATGTGAGGTGTTGATTACCAAAATTGAACTGCATGAAAAGAAAGTAATCAAACGAAAGTAGGCTAATTTTATTGCCTTATGAAAACGGACATTACCTGGAACCATGTGTACGTCTTTGCGGGGAGGTACGACGAAAACAAACCATTCGTTACGACCGTAACAGCACTTGTTTTAATTAATTTCAACTTAACTGTATTAAGCAAATTTATTATCTCACAAGATAAAAAATGTAAGATAGTAGCAAGTTATCATCAATGTTGTAGATAATTTACTATCTATTGTTACCAGCAGGCTTTCTATAATACAAATTAATGTAAGAGTAATAATGTTATAATAAAAGGTTGCCTATTCAACCAAATTGTAATCAATTTGTTTAGTATGTGAAATGAAAGAAGTCGCCATTATATTTCCCCATCAGCTTTTTAAAGAACACCCTGCGATTGAAACCTGCAGTACAGTTTATCTTATAGAAGAAACACTTTTCTTTAACCAATATAATTTTCATCAGCAAAAAATATTATTGCACCGGGCTTCCATGAAAGCATATGCTGGTTATTTACTTAAAAAAAAACTACATATAGAATATGTGGATGCTGCTGATGAATTGGCTGATGTAAGAAGATTAATTACACATCTATCTAAACAGCATATTACTGCCATTCATGTTGCCGATGTATCGGATAACTGGCTCCGCAAAAGAATCAGTGATAGCTGTAAGAAATATGAAATCAAAATAGTGGAATATGCTGCACCCAATTTCCTGAATACATTAAATGATGTAAAGGTTTACTTTGATAATAAGAAAACTTATTTTCAAACGGATTTTTATATAGCCCAACGCAGGCAAAGAAATATTTTATTGGATACACGCGGTCAACCTGAAGGCGGACAATGGAGTTTTGATGCTGACAATCGTATGAAGTTTCCTAAAACAGCACGGGCACCGGTTCTAACTTTTGCAAAACAGAATCTGTATGTACGGGAAGCAAAAGAGTATGTAACGAAAAATTATGGAGCAAATTACGGCTTTATTGAAAAATTTATTTATCCTATTGATTTCAAAGAGGCTGAAAAGTGGCTGGATGAATTTTTACAGCAAAGGTTTGCAAAGTTCGGTGCGTACGAAGATGCTATTGTAGCTAAGGAACATTTCCTGCATCATTCAGTACTAACACCCATGCTCAATATAGGCTTATTATTACCGCAGGAAATTATTGATAAAGCAATGGCCGCTGCTGCAAAATACCAGGTGCCTTTAAATTCACTGGAAGGATTTATTCGCCAGATAATGGGTTGGCGGGAGTTTATTCATATTGTCTATGAAAGAGAAGGCAGCAAACAACGAACAAAAAATTACTGGGGCTTTACCAGAAAAATTCCTGAAAGCTTTTGGGAAGGAGATACAGGGATTGCCCCTGTTGACAATGTGATCAATAAAGTTTTGCAAACGGGCTACAGCCATCATATAGAAAGGTTAATGGTGATGGGTAATTTTATGTTACTTTGTGAATTTGACCCCAATGAAGTTTACCGCTGGTTTATGGAAATGTACATAGATGCTTATGATTGGGTGATGGTGCCCAACGTATATGGAATGACGCAGTTTGCGGATGGTGGACTTATGACTACCAAGCCTTACATTAGCAGCAGTAATTATTTAATGAAGATGAGCGATTATAAAAAGGGAGAATGGACAAGTATATGGGATGGCTTATTCTGGCGCTTTATGAATGTGCACAGGGCTTTCTTTTTAAAGAATCCAAGGCTCGGGATGCTGATAAGGACATTTGATAAAATGCCTCACGAGAAGAGAAATAAACACATTGAGATTGCTGAAAGTTATTTAGCAAAACTTGATCAGCAATGAAAGCGAAGAATGTATTTTTTTACGACGTTTATGTTCGTTTAACGATACCCGTTAGTGAGTGTTCAGGCAATTTGATAATACGCTGACATCGCTAATGAAGTACAATTCTTTGTCACAATTATATTAAATTTCTCATGCGAAAATTATGGATGCAAAAAAAGATAATCAATTAATTATAAGAAAAGCTTCTTCAGCAGATGTGGATATGCTTCTTCGTTTTGAGCAAGGTGTAATTGAAGCGGAACGCCCATTTGATAGTACTTTAAAAACCGGGCACATTCATTATTATGATATTGAGCAAATGATCGCTGCTTCATACATTGAGATTGTTGTTGCAGAATTGAATCACGAAATTATCGGTTCTGGCTATGCCCGAATTGAAAACTCAAAACATTATTTGAAACATCAAAATCATGCTTATTTAGGCTTTATGTATGTAGAGCCAGATCATAGGGGGAAAGGTGTAAATAAAAAAATCATTGAAGCTTTAAAACACTGGGCTATCTCACAAAACGTAACTGAAATGCGCTTAGATGTCTACTATAATAATTTAACAGCAATAAAAGCATACGAAAAAATAGGGTTTATCAAACACATGGTAGAAATGCGGATGAGTTTATATCCGTAGAGTATTTATAAAAGTTACTTTACAAATTCATTTTTTAGCAATTGACTTCTTCGCAAAGTTCTTTTGTAGGGAAAGGAACTGCTGAAGATTGTACCCAACGGCCTTGAACCAGCCTGAAACAAAAGAACTTCCCCTTAACTCTTTTTTGTTTGCACATACAATCTCCTGAAACAAGAACTTCTTCGATTGGAACTGGAGGAATAGTTTTTTTTGGTATT
>JBDTYU010000173.1:0-7189 GCA_040005535.1 Ginsengibacter sp.
TTTATTTTTCTTATTCTTTACATTATTTCCATTTGTCTTTTGTTTTGCTCAAAAGAAATCTATCGATCAAAAAGTTGATTCAGTTTTAAAACTGATGACACTTGATGAGAAAGTTGGACAGATGAATCAATATAACGGAGATTGGGATGCAACCGGTCCCATTACTCCTGATGGCGACAAACAAAATCAAATAAAAAAAGGAATGGTAGGTTCAATGCTCAATGTTACGGGCGTTGAACATACAACGCAATTACAAAAAATTGCCATGCAATCACGATTAAAAATTCCTTTATTGTTTGGACAGGATATCATACACGGATACCGAACCACCTTTCCTGTTCCATTGGCAGAAGCAGCAAGTTGGGATTTAAATGCTATTCGATTATCTGCCCGCATAGCTGCAACTGAGGCGGCTGCAAGCGGTGTCCACTGGACGTTTGCGCCAATGGTTGATATTGCCCGTGATCCGCGATGGGGTAGAGTTATGGAAGGAGCGGGGGAAGATACCTACCTCGGCTCTCTGATTGCAAAAGCAAGAGTGAATGGCTTCCAGGGGAAAGGTTTGGGAAACACTGATGCATTAATGGCTTGCGCAAAACATTTTGCAGCTTATGGTGCGGCTATTGGCGGGCGGGATTATAATTCTGTTGATATGAGTTTACAAACTTTATGGGAAATTTATCTTCCACCTTTTAAAGCCGCAGCTGAAGCAGGCGCTGCAACTTTTATGAATTCATTCAATACACTCAATGGTATTCCTGCAACAGGTAATAAATATTTACAGAGAGATATTTTAAAAGGCATGTGGAACTTCACAGGTTTTGTAGTGAGCGACTGGAATTCTGTTGGTGAAATGATACCACATGGTTTTGCAAAAAATAATTATGAAGCTTCGTTTGAAGCAATCAGCGCAGGTAATGATATGGATATGGAGAGCCGTAGTTACATTAACAATCTTTCAAGGCTGGTAAAGGATGGAAAAGTAAACATAGGGTTGGTGAATGAAGCAGTAAAAAGAATTTTGAAAAAGAAATTTGAAATGGGATTGTTTGATGCTCCTTATAAATTTTCTGACAAAGAAAGAGAGCAGCAACAATGGAACAATAAAGAAAATCTTAAGGCAGAAAAATTAATGGCAGAGAAAAGTATTGTGTTATTAAAAAATGATAATCATTTATTGCCTTTGGCAAAACAAGGAAAAACCATTGCATTGATTGGGCCTTTCATAAAAAGTATAAGAGATAATCTTGGCTTCTGGAGTTATACATGGCCTGATGATTCCACGAGAATTGTTTCTGTTTGGCAAGGCATAAAAAACAAAGTTGGTGATGGCGTAAATCTTATTTATGCTAAAGGTTGTAATATAAATGATACATCGCATGCAGGTTTTAATGAAGCAATTGAAACAGCTATGAAAGCAGATATTATAGTTATGAACGTTGGTGAAGCGGCAGACATGAGCGGAGAAGCGAAAAGCCGAAGTAATATTCATTTACCAGGAGTTCAGGAAGAATTAATCAAGGCTGTTTATGCAACAGGGAAACCCGTTGTAGTGATGATCAATGCAGGAAGGCCTTTAATTTTTAACTGGGCTGCAGATCATGTTCCTGCTATCGTGTACACATGGTGGTTAGGTACTGAAGCAGGCAGCGCAATTGCAGATGTATTGTTCGGGGATTACAATCCTTCTGCAAAATTACCTATGAGTTTCCCGCAAACAGAGGGACAAATTCCTGTTTATTATAATTATTTTAATACGGGCCGGCCGGCAAAAAGTGACAGCGATCTTAATTATGTTTCTTCTTATATTGATTTAGCTAATAACCCGAAATTTCCTTTTGGATATGGATTAAGCTATACAACTTTTTCTTACAGTGATATAAAGTTAAGTACTGTGTCATTCAGGCCAGGTAAGTCTTTAGCCGCTTCAATTGTTGTTACAAATACAGGGAAATATGATGGAACAGAAACTATACAATTGTATTTAAGAGATTTGGTTGGGTCTGTTGTTAGACCGGTAAAAGAACTTAAAGGATTTCAGCAAATATTTTTAAAACAAGGTGAAAGCAAAACGATAACCTTTAAGATTACTGCAGATGATCTTAAATTTTACAATGATAAACTGGAGTATAATTATGAGCCCGGGGATTTTAAGATTTTCATTGGAACAAACAGCGCCGATGTAAAAGAAGCATCTTTTACATTAGTGAAATAAGAATACTTCATGAGAGCATTTTTCTGATTAATCATTTTAATCTTGTTATCATGGTTCAGACAGTTAATCCCGGTTTAAGACAATTTAATATTCTCTTAATAATCCCGTAATGTTTAGTTCATATATAAAAACTTACTTTGTATTATTCGGTACCACTGTTTTCTTTTGATTGACTTACTATTGTTTACCACTAAATTCCATGTCATGAAAACAATCTCTTATTTTTTTCAAAAAATTATTATCAGGATTTTTCTTCAACGTTTATCAGCGTTTTATTCACCACTTAAGTTTTTCAAAGTGCAATTATAATGCAGCATAAAAAGCGCAAGGTTGAAATACTGGTTATAAGTGATGTGCACCTGGGCACTTATGGTTGCCATGCAAAGCAATTATTATCCTATCTCAAAAGTATTAAGCCTAAGACAGTTATTCTTAACGGGGATATTATTGACATCTGGCAGTTTAGTAAAAGATATTGGCCGAAGAGCCACATGAAAATTGTAAGACACATCATGTACTGGATGAGCAAAGGCATTAAGATTTATTATGTTACCGGCAATCATGATGAAATGTTGAGGAAGTTTGTTGAATTTAAAATGGGATCATTACGAATCGTAAATAAAGTAGTGCTTCCACTTGCTGATAACAAGACTGCATGGTTTTTCCACGGTGATGTTTTCGATGTAACTATGCAACATTCAAAATGGCTTGCAAAGCTTGGTGCAATTGGTTACGATACTTTGATCCTGATAAATATGTGTGCGAATTTAATTTCTGAAAAAATATTTAAGAAAGGAAAGCTATCTCTTTCAAAAAAAATAAAAAACACTGTGAAGAGTGCAGTAAAATTCATTAACAACTTTGAAACTACCGCAGCAGATATTGCAATAACAAACAAATATGATTATGTAATCTGCGGCCACATTCATCAACCGGAAATGAAGGAAATAACAAATGATCATGGTTCGATTATGTATTTAAATTCCGGGGATTGGATCGAAAATCTTACGGCCCTTGAATACAATGACGGTAAATGGATAATTTATAAATATGATGAAGCCGCAATGACAAAAGAAATTACAGGAGAAGAAGAAGAGTCAGAACTTAGTAACAACGAGCTTTTCACCAACATGCTGGAGGAATTTAATATGATGAATGTGTCATGAAAATATTATACGCTATACAGGGTACAGGCAATGGCCACATAAGCAGGGCACGGGATATTATTCCCTTGCTCCAAAAAAAAGGTGAGCTTGATATATTGATAAGCGGTACAGAAGCAGATGTTGATCTTGGCTATCCTGTGAAATATAAATTGAAAGGAATGAGTTTTGTTTTTGGAAAGCGTGGAGGTATCGATTTACTATCAACCTATAAAAAAGCAAAGCTTAAAAGATTTTATAATGAAGTAAAAGATCTTCCGGTAAATAATTACGATATAGTGATCAATGATTTTGAACCTGTGAGTGCCTGGGCATGTCGTATAAATCACAAAGCCTGTATCGGTCTTAGTCACCAGGCGGCAGTATTAAATAAAAAAAGTCCGGTACCTGAAGAAAGAGATATGATAGGTAAATCTATTCTTAAAAATTATGCGCCTGTTACAGATAAATTTGGTTTTCATTTTAAACCTTATGATAAAAAAATTTTTACCCCGGTAATTCGTGATGAAATAAGATATGCTGATAGTAAAAAACTTTCGCATTATACTGTGTATTTACCTGCGTACGATGATGAAACAATTATTAAAACGCTCAAAGAAATCAAGGATGTCAATTGGGAAGTATTTTCAAAACACACAAAGAAAACTTACCGGGAAAAAAATATTCATATCTGCCCAATCCACAATGATGCTTTTATTAAAAGTCTCGTAACCTGTACAGGAGTGTTGTGTGGCGCAGGTTTTGAAACGCCTGCCGAAGCACTCTTTCTAAAAAAGAAATTGATGGTGATACCTATGAAAGGCCAATACGAACAGCAATGCAACGCTGCCGCTCTAAAAAAAATGGGTGTACCTGTTTTAAAAAAATTAAAAACATCGAAGGTTGAAAAAATTATTGATTGGGTAAAGAACGGGAAAGTTATCCCGGTTGATTATCCAAATATTACTCAGAAAGTCGTGGATGAGGTTTTTAAAAAACATACAACAATTTTACATACTGCCCATGCAGAACCTGCCACAGATATTTATCCGGAAAAAAAATTGCGCCAGATAAATCCAGGAAATATTCTCCATCAAATTACCGGATAGCATGTTGTTGAGAAAAGAAGATTTTGGAAATGATTTTACCTGGGGAGTTTCAACAGCCGCTTACCAGATTGAAGGTAGTTGTGATATGCATTCAAAAGGAAAATCCATCTGGGACGTTTTTGTAAAACGGAAAGGAAAAATTTTTAAGAATCATACCGGTGATATTGCATGTGATTTTTACAATCGTTATGCAAAAGATATAAGTCTTATGGCTGACCTCAACATTTCAAACTACCGGTTTTCAATAGCGTGGAGCCGCATACTTCCTGAAGGCACAGGCAATGTAAAGCAGGAAGGCATTGACTTTTACAACCGGGTCATCGACTTTTGCATGGAGCTTAATATTACTCCATGGATTACACTTTACCACTGGGACCTTCCACATGAGTTACAAAAAAAAGGTGGCTGGGTAAATAGGAATATCATTGATTGGTTTGAAAATTATGTTTCATGTTGTGTCAAATTTTTTGGAGACCGGGTAACTAACTGGATAGTACTTAATGAGCCTATGGTCTTTGCAGGTGCAGGATATTTTCTTGGTGTACATGCGCCGGGCAAGAAAGGATTGAATAATTTTTTAGCGGCTACACATCACGCGGCTCTTTGCCAGGCAAGGGGAGGAGCGGTTATAAGATCTATACAGCCACATTGTAATGTGGGAACTACTTTCTCCTCTTCGCATGTTGAACCTTATCGTAATATTGATAAAGATATTATTGCAGCCAACAAAGTTGATGCATTGCTTAACCGTCTTTTTATTGAACCACTCTTAGGTTTAGGGTATCCTGTAAATAATTTGAAAATATTACAACGCATTGAAAAATTTATAAAACATGATGATGAAAAAAATCTTGTATTTAATATGGATTTTATTGGTGTGCAAAATTACACAAGGGAAGTAGTAAGCCATACTACGTTTATGCCTTTTATTAAAGCAAAAATTATTAAGGCTGATAAAAGAAAGGTGGAAAGGACTTTGATGAACTGGGAAATATATCCCGAATCTGTTTACAATATTTTGAAAAAGTTTAGCAGCTATAAAAATATGCCTCCGCTTATGGTTACAGAAAACGGTGCGGCATTCACTGATGTTTTATACAATGGCGAAGTTCATGATCCAAAAAGACTGCAATATTTGAAAGATAATATTTACCAGGTGTTGCGTGCAAAGCAGGAGGGTGTTGATGTTAGAGGATATTTTGTATGGACATTTCTTGACAATTTTGAATGGGCTGAAGGTTATTATCCACGCTTCGGCCTGGTATATGTTGACTTTGCAACACAAAAAAGAATTGTAAAATCTTCCGGTAACTGGTACGCCAGGTTTTTAAAAAATGCGAGTGTAGAAGTAATAAATAATTTTAGTAAAGCAGGATAAAATTTACTTAGGAAAACTTAAAAAAAAATTCTTTGTATCGTCCAATAAGCAGCGATCAATGCAATAATCGCAGACAGAGGATACACAACTCTTTTTTTATACCAGGGCTTTTTTCCCAAAGGAATTATGAGGAGTAAAAAGGCCAGGCTTATAACACTTATCTGCCCGATTTCAACACCAACATTAAATGAAAAAATTGAAGTGAAAAATTGATTTCTTGGTAGACCAATTTCATTCAATGCGCTTGCAAAGCCCATTCCATGCACTAATCCAAACATAAAGACAATTGCTATACGCCATGGTTTTAGTTCGCTCAATAAAATATTTTCAATAGCAACAAACATGATGGATAAAGCAATTAAAGGTTCTACAACTTCTGCCGGAAGCCTGATAATTCCCTTCATGCTTAATGCAAGAGTAATCGTATGGGCAACGGTAAATGCTGTTGCCTGCCATAAAATAGTTTTAAACTTTGAGTTGAGCAGGCAAAGACTTATAACAAATAAAATATGATCGAACCCGAGAGGAATAATATGAGAGACACCCATCTTAAAATAAAACCAGACAACATCATTTACCGGGGCTTTCTCTAATGCATAATTTATGGTATGTGCGATAGACGCAAGAGGCAAAGCAAGGCAAATAATTAAGAAGAAATGTGCATACTTTATTTCACAGCGTATATCCATACATGCTATAAAGATTTCAAAACATTTTCACTTTCATCTTTTAACTCAGAGTCAATATTAGGATTATTTTTTAAAGCTTCCTGCAAGGTTGTTTTGGCAAGATCATGCTGGTTTGTTTTAGCATAAATGAGACCTGCATTACAAAGCAATGCCGGATTTTTACAATTGGTTTTTAGTGCAACTTTTATATAAGGAAGCGCTTTGTTGTATTCTTTCATTTTATAATATACCCATGCTACTGTTTGATTTACATCAATATTTTCAGGACGCCTGTTATATTCTACAATTGCATGCCCCAACGCATCTTTATTATCATTTTTCAAAAGGTAAGCATAAGCAAGTTCCCTGTCGGCATAGTGTCCAATGCTCTGGTCCTGCTCACCTTTCTTACCATCGTTATTCATGCCGTCAATAATTTTTTGTAAGAGACTATTGGCTTTATTTGTATTACCACTTAGCCTGTATAGCACGGATAATTCTTCCTGTATAGCGTAATCATTTAATGATGCTGCTGCCTGTTCATAATAAGTAATTGCTTTTTTATAATCTTTATTAGCAATAGCAAGATGACCCAGCCCTGCTGTTGCATAAGGAAAACCCGGACGTTCATCGAGTGCAATTAAATAATGCATTTCGGCGCTTTTTAAATCTCCTGT
>JBDTYU010000174.1:0-4824 GCA_040005535.1 Ginsengibacter sp.
GCGAGCACAGAATATACCCCCAACACTATTGCCGATGGTATTTATATTAAAATGATTACTTCTGCCACAGGTTTAATCATTGGAATATTAGCGTATATAGGTCACAGTTATCTTACAGCTCAGATTAACAGGATAGAAAATAAAATGGAAATTGCCAGTGCAGAATTTGCTGATATTTTACAAGAGCCCACGCGGTAACCAGGTTATTTATATTAGTTAATTATTACTGATTTTTACATGAGCATAAGAAAAAAATATACAAAAGAAAATACTGAGGTTGATACCGGGCCATTGAATGATATTTTGTTTATCCTTATGTTTTTCTTTTTGATCATATCAACACTGGCTAATCCCAATGTCATAAAAATGAACAATCCAAAAGCAACAAGCGATACCAAAGCAAAGCAAAGTGTTATTGTAAGCATTAATAAAAATCGTGACATTTATCTGGGGCAACAAAAAATAATTTTTGATTCATTGGAATCTTCGTTAAAAAAACAACTTCGAATAGGTGACAGCATAATAAAACCAGCCGTAGTTATTAATGCTGATTCTCTTGTAAGCTGGGGTGACATTGTAAGAGTTATGCAGGTTGCAAAAAAACTGGGCGCTACAACTTCTGCATCGGTTCGCGGGGTTAAGTAATAATATGTGTGCCTGATTTATAGGATCAATTTGAATTGATGAGAATTGAATAATAATTACATTTCAGTAGCCTTTATCATTCTATCTTTTCCATATATATCTTTTTTAATCTCTGCTTTAAAATTATATTCGTCAAAAATCTGTTGCACTTCGATGGAATAATCCTCGTGTATTTCTGCATATATTTTTCCGCCTGGTTTTAAATGCGATTTCGCAAATTTTGCAATCTTCTCATAAAAAATAAATGGATTATCATTTTGAACAAACAAAGCAATGCCAGGTTCAAACTCAGCAACATTTTTTGCTAAGATTTCTTTTTTGTTTTCAGGAATATATGGAGGATTGCTAACTATCACTTCATACATACTAAGAATATTCCAATAGCTTTCATCTAAAAAATTATTTTTAATAAAATTAATTTGTGTTTGAAAAGTGTTAGCATTTCTTTTGGCAACCGATAAAGCTTTCTCACTTACATCAATAGCTGTTATATAAGCATTCTCTAATTCTTTTGCCAGAGATATTGCAATGCAGCCGCTACCGGTTCCAATATCTAATATCTTAAACTTATCGTATCCTGTATCGTACCTGGTATCCCGTATATCATTAATAATCCAACTCACCAATTCTTCAGTTTCGGGCCTTGGTATAAGCACATGTTCATTTACGAAAAATTTAAATTTATAAAACCAGGCTTCCTGCAAAACATATTGAACGGGTTTGTGTTGCAAGAGTTCAACCAGGTATTGTTTTAATTGTGATAACTGTGAATCATCTAATTTTAGGGCGTCTCTTCTTCTCTCCCACTTTTTTAAATGCGTCACATTTTCTAATACCCAGTCTGCAATATTCGCAGCTTCTCTTTCTTCATAGATGTGTTTGAGGTTATCCAAAAAATCATTATATACTTCCGTTGTTGTCATTACAGCAAACTTAATTATTTTGTGAAGTAATAAATTTTAAGCTTTTAAATTTTGACAACAGATGAACAATATATGAGCCGTTGCATTCAACTTGCAAAATTAGGTGCAGGGCATGTTGCCCCAAACCCGATGGTTGGTTCTTTATTAATTTACGAAAATAAAATTATAGGTGAAGGCTATCATCAGGAATATGGCGAGGCACATGCTGAAGTGAATTGTATAAAGAGTGTAAAAGATGAATCTAAATCCTTCATTGAAAAAAGCGCAATGTATGTTTCATTGGAACCATGCTCACATTTTGGAAAGACGCCGCCTTGTACCGATCTGATCATAAAAAATAAAATTAAAAAAGTAACAATTGGATGTACAGATATATATAAAGAAGTTGCAGGTAAAGGAATTCAAAAATTGCAGGATGCAGGTATAGAAGTAATAGCGGGCATTTTAGAAAAAGAATGTATAGAACTCAATAAGCGCTTTTTTACATTTCATCAAAAGTTCAGGCCTTATATTATTTTAAAATGGGCACAAAGTCTTAATGGGAAAATCGCAGGAGGACATGAGAAAAGAATTTTAATAAGCAATGATTACAGCAACAGGCTCGTTCACAAATGGAGAAGTGAAGAAGGAGCGATTTTAATTGGTACCAATACAGCCATTCAGGATGATCCTTTATTAACAACGAGATTGTGGACCGGGAAAAACCCTGTAAGAATTGTTATTGATAAAGAATTAAAATTACCATCTGTATTAAAAGCATTTAATAATAAAGCGAAGACAATAATTTACAATTTATTAAAAAATTCAACTGAAGAAAATCTTGTTTATATTAAACTTGAGAATGAAAATTTCCTTGAGCAATTAGTTCATTCGCTTTTCGAAATGAACATTCAAAGTATATTAGTTGAAGGTGGTACAACAACATTGCAATCTTTTATTGATACGGGTTTGTGGGATGAAGGAAGAATTATAACAAATGAAAAATTAATAATTGAAAATGGAATTGCTGCGCCTGAAATAAAAGATTTTATTTTGGAAAAACAGGAAAGATATTTTGGGGATTTAATTAGCTTCTATAATAAAGCTGAATGAAATAGATATAGATCCAGACAGGTTGTATTTAGAAAGTACAAAAATGACTTCTGAAAAAATTTAATCGCTTTTTTTGAAACATTAACACATTTATTTTTCAGCATTCTTCCTAATCAACCTCAGCATTTCAAGTCTTATAAGTCCACTAAAAGGTTTTACAAAAAACCAATAGATTGAGAATAAAAATTTACTTCTTTTAGTCAGACATAATATTCTTGTTTCAGTGCTGACAATGGTTTTACTTTCTGCAATTTCTTTGAAATAAAAATTCCACATAATCTTAGTTTTATTCTGAGAGGCATCAATTACAAATTCAGAATAAGGACTTTCCTCAAGATAAGTAAAGCAGATATTTTTTATAAATCCCTGCAGCATTAAATCCTGTGTTGGCAAGCGCCTAAATTTCATCAATGTTTTTGTAAGAAAAGATTTACTCATGTCCAGGTTTTTGGCGACAAGGAAACAATCTTTTGCGGAAGCATTCACCAAAGTTTTATGATACTCTTTATAAATATATTCAGGCAGGTATTTATTTATAAGTAACGGTTCCATTAAAAATCTATTCTGCTAACTATATTCCAGCACTTCGCTTACTTCCGTCGCCGGTAACTCTGCATTTCTCATGGAAATACCTCTTATCGCGTTCTCACTAAATTCAATAAAAGCTTTCTTTGAAATTTCATCATCACCCATCATAACTGGCACTCCTATATCTCCTCCTTCACGAATGGATTGTATTAAGGGGATTTCTCCAAGGAAAGGAATGTCAAATTCTTCAGCAAGATTTTTTCCTCCTTCTTTACCAAAAATATAATATTTATTATCCGGCAATTCCGCCGGAGTGAAATAACTCATGTTCTCGACAAGCCCTATTACAGGCACTTTCAGCCCGGCCTGGTTAAACATTGCAATACCTTTTTTCGCATCTGCAAGAGCTACCAGTTGCGGAGTTGTAACAACAATAACTCCTGTTACGGGAACTGTTTGCACAATGGTTAAATGAATATCCCCGGTACCCGGCGGCATATCAATTATCAAATAATCAAGATCACCCCAATCTACATCTGTAACAAACTGCCGGATGGCGCTGCTTACCATAGGGCCACGCCATACCACCGCTTGCTTTTCATCTACCATTAATCCTATGCTCATTAATTTTATTCCATATCGTTCGAGTGGAACAATCATCCCTTTGCCATCTACATCTCTCACAGCAGGTCTTTCGCCACGCACACCAAACATGATGTGTACACTGGGACCATAAATATCCGCATCCATTAAACCCACTTTGGCTCCTCCCTCTGCTATTGCAAGGGCTAAATTGCTCGCCACTGTACTTTTTCCAACTCCGCCTTTACCACTCACAACAGCGATAATATTTTTTACACCATTCAAAACATTTTTATTGTCTTTACGAAGTGAAGTTGTATTGCTCGTAAAATTTACAGTTACCAATGCCTCTTTATCAACCAATAGCTGCACTGCATTTATGCACGCATTTTTTATTAAATCTTTCATGGGGCATGCAGGAGTGGTTAGCACAACAGTAAAAGAAATTTTTTTATCCTGAATTGTGATATCCTTTACCATATTCAATGTTACAAGGTCTTTCCCAAGATCGGGTTCCTGCACATTGCTCAATGCTTTCAAAATATCTCCCTGTGTCATGGTTCAATTTTTTGTTAAAAAGAATATGTATAAGCAAAATTAAACATTGATAACCTTACTTTGTTTAAATTAAATTCTTGAATATCATTTGCAGCATTATCAGCAATTATATAATTCAAAAAAGAGAAATAATAAAGTAAATCATCAATAAATAAAATAAAAAATCTTTTTTAAGATTTGGTTCTATGAAAAAAATTATACAATACATTTTCTTTTTCCTGTTCCTGATTCCTATAGTTGCTAAGGCTCAGTTTGAAACTTACAGAGATTCGGTTGTTCAATTGTATGGTGTTATAATGTCGGCAGACAGTCTTAAAGCTCTGCCATCAGTGAGTATTGTGGTAAAAGGTCGTAATCAGGGAACGGTTTCCAGTGAACAAGGAGTTTTTTCAATTGTAGTCTTAAAAGGTGATGATATAGAGTTCACCAGTGTGGGATATAAGCCTAAGCTTGTGAGGATACCAAAAACTCTTGATGGCAACCAACAAAGTATGAT
>JBDTYU010000175.1:0-5511 GCA_040005535.1 Ginsengibacter sp.
TCGTTAATGTTTTGTGGGAATTTAGCTTCGGATATTTTTTAATGCTGCAGGTTATATGGACTATCGGCCTTTCAATGGTAGTATTGTCGGTATTACAATTTCTTCCCTATAAAATTTTATTAGTGATCGGGGCAGTAATTGTTTTTGGCCATAATTTATTAGATGGTATAAGAGTAGAACAGCCATTAATTGCTTCACTCGGCTGGTCAATTATTCATGTGTTGCATCCTTATCAATTCAAGCCTCATCTCACATTATTGGTTGCCTATCCATTCCTTCCGTGGCTGGGGCTAATGATCGTTGGCTATTGTTTGGGAAAGTTGTATGCTAAGGGCATAAACGCTACCTGGAGGAAGAAATTTTTATTTATTGCAGGTATGATTGCAATCTGCCTTTTTATTACAATAAGATTTATAAATTTTTATGGTGATATGCATGAATGGGCTTCGCAAAAAACAAATCTTCTTACTTTTTTCGATTTTATAAAAACAACAAAATACCCTCCTTCATTACTCTATATGTTAATGACAATCGGGCCTGCGCTTGTTATACTTTCTTTTACTGAAAATGTTTCCAATTGGTTTAGCAGGTTTATTATGGTATATGGTAAGGTTCCTTTTTTTTATTACATACTTCATGTATTTCTCATTCATTCAATCGCATATATTTTCTTTTTTGTGACAGGCCGGGGATCCGGAGATGTTGATTTCACGGGTGCAGTACCAATCAAGCCTGATGCCGGTTATCCTCTTTGGGAGGTATATATAATATGGATTAGCGTAATTATCATTTTATACTTTCCATGCAGATGGTATAGCAGATACAAAGCCGGCCATCCTGAAAATAAATTGCTAAGCTATTTGTAAATAATATCCCTCAGTTAAGAATCTTTTTCATGACTTTTTATAATCATGATCTTGTCTTTCGTCTACATATTTAAAAACAAGATTCATTTTTTCACGATCAAATTCTTTTTCATTATTTGCAAGGAATATAGTTGCAACGCCATTTCCAATAAAGTTGGTAATAGCTCTCGCCTCACTCATAAATCTATCAACACCCAGCAACAAAGCCAAACCTTCTACCGGGATAACTTTTATAGCAGTTAAGGTAGATGCTAATACAACAAAGCCACTTCCTGTAACACCTGCTGCACCTTTTGAGGTTACAAATAAAATACCGATGATGGTAAGTTCCTGGCTTATGGTTAAATGAACATTATAAACCTGGGACAAAAAAAGCGTAGCCATAGAAAGATAAATAGTAGTACCGTCAAGGTTAAAAGAATAACCGGCAGGAACTACCAATCCAACTACCGATTTCGAACAACCCATTTTTTCTAATTTTTCCATAAGTGAAGGCAAAGCCGCTTCGGAAGAAGAAGTACCGAAAACAATAAGTAATTCTTCCTTAATGTATTTTAAAAAATGCCACAATTTTATTTTATAATACTGAAGGATAAACCGGAGAATAATAAAAATAAAGAGCGCCATAGTAATGTAAACGGTAAGCATGAGCTTGCCCAACGGGAGAAGCGTATGCAATCCATATTTTCCTATTGTATAGGCCATGCCACCAAAAGCGCCGATGGGTGCAAACAACATTACAAAATGTAATGCCTTAAAAACATATTTTGAAATAACAGATAGCGGTTCAATTACTTTTTGCCTGCCTTCATATTTACTTAAAAATATTCCAAACAAGATTGCTATTATTAAAACCTGTATGGTAATGTTATCTTTTAAAAACTGCCACCAGCTAAAGCTTTCCGCCTTACTTGTATATTGTGTAATGTCGCCTCCATGTACTGCTGATGTGACAACGCCGCTCCCCGGCCTGATAATGTTAACTACTATTACCCCAATTATTAAAGCAAGGGTAGTAACAATTTCAAAATAAATAAGCGCCTTGCCTCCTACTCTTCCTACTTTCTTTAAGCTACTCATGCCGCTTATGCCTAATGTGATGGTTACGAAAATTATCGGGTTGATAAAAAGCTTTACTACTTCAATAAACCATTTTCCAAGCGGCTGCATTTTAATTGCAATATCCGGTGATAAATAACCAAGAATAGCACCCGAAGTTATTGCTGTTAATACCCAGAAAGTAAGATTCGTAAATATTTTTTTCATCTTTAGAATCTGTTGCAATTCGATATCATTATTTTAATGGTTTCACTCATTAATATTCCATTATTTATTGTTCAAGAATTTTCAATTTGTCTTTTGCGTTATCATTTTTTGGATTTAATTCCAAAGATTTTTTATAATTAATAATCGAGTTTTTTTTATCTCCCTTTATCATCAATGCTTCTCCATAACTGTCATAAGTATTGTAAGATTGCGGGTAATTTTCTACATTTTTTTTAAAGAATAAAAGAGCATCATCAATTTGTTTCAGTTGTATGAGGTTATATCCATAATTATTGATAGCATCTTCAGGTGGTTTAATGGTGTATCCATATTGCTTTGAGAGATTATCGTAATACTTTTCGAAATAATTATAGGTTAGTGGAGCAGCATTATTTGTTTGTGGTGGATACCAGGCCGGATAAACGAAACGGATGCCATCATAAAATGCTTTTACTGGTTCTGAAATATGTGATTCATCAGGGTAATAAACATATTTGAATTGCAGATTTTGTAACTTATTTTTCTTAAATAAGGAATCCATGCTTAATGCATCTGTGTGAAATTGGCCGCCTTCATTTCCATCACTGAAAAATAAAATTTTGTTTAAAGTGGTTCCCGCTTTCCATTTTTCTATGGCTTGATGCATTGTCCATTGTTTATCCCAGAATAATGATGGGCTTATCGCAATGTATGCATTGAACATATCAGGATGGGTAAGCAAACTATAAAACATCATCAGCCCTCCAAGTGAATGGCCGCTAAAAATTTTGTATGGAGCAGGATGATAATTTTTTTCAACATACGGCATTACTTCCTGCTGAATAAATTGCAGGAATTTTTCACCACCACCGCTACTCTTTCCAAAAGCATTCGCACTTGTATCAGGCTTGCCGTCAAAACCAATTACAGAGTGGTTTGGCGTAAGATCACGTGTACGATCGGTATTACCAATGCCAACCACGATCATTTTTGGAATCACAGGATAGCTTTCTGAAAGATAACTTACCTGGCCTGCTACCATTTTAGTTTGCACATCCCCATCCAGTAAATAAATAATGGGATAAGATGCAGGAGCATAGATATTATCTTCTGCAGGTTTGTAGATATACAATTTACGGTCTTCATTTAAAATGGTGGAATGAAGTGTGACGATTTCAGCGGCTGTTATTTTGTTGTCAGTATTTTGTGCACGGGCATTTGCGCAAAGCACGAGTAGAGCGAAGAGAATTTTTTTCATTATTAAGTTTTATAAGTTTTTAGTAATGTAATAAAAATGACGGTTGAGTGATATAAAGTTTTATTGATATTCTCCGGGGTGATATTTTCTTTCAGCATGTTTCAACACATCTTCTTTATAAAATAGCACATCTTTAAATTGTCCCTTTGTGTACATTTCCGCCTGGTCTGTGAAATGTTTTGAATTCACATGGCCGCTTTCGCCACCAGCCAGTAATGATTTTGCTTTTATTTTTTTACCGAATTCTACAGCGCAGATAAAACTGTTGCCATTAACACCATATCTTTTTTTGGTTCCGGGAGAAGGTTGGCTGCTGTAAGAAGGAAGCATGCCCCAGACAGATGAGGCAAAGCCAACAGGAATGCTTGTAGAATCGTCATTGAAATGTTGATCAATATCGCCGGAGATTCTTTGAAAGCGGTTAATTTCTCCCCAGGCAATTTTCCAGTTTCCGAATTTATTATTCAAATCGTTAATCGTAGCTAACAACGGATTTAATAATTCCTTTGGCGATGCTGTTGCGGCAAACTGTTTAGTTTTAGCAACCATATTCTCTTCTTCCTCATCAACAATATTTACCTGGTGTATAGGACGAAGTAGCCGCTCACCCCACAATACAGCTAAAGTGGTTGCGATAGAATTTTCACCACAATGATAATCCCAGGTCTTTAAAATATTTATTGATTCGGTTAACTGCGTATACAGGGTATCGTTAGTAGCAATAATTTTTTCTTTCAGAGAGTCCAGGTGTACAAACGCATTTACTAATGCAGGAATTAAAACCTCAAAAGCTGAAAGATAAGTATCGTATCCTGCGGCAATTACTTTATCAATGGTATAATTTTTTTCCTTATTCAATACACGCACAGCATTGATACCACGAAAATTCTCCGCATCAGGAGCCATGTACGTTGGATAATTTTCTTTTTTCGGACTGTACTTTCCCGCCACAGTAAAAGGAGTAGAGTTACAATTTTGCAACCATCCATTTAGCGGATTATAACTATGGACACTTTCATTTACCGTATGCAATCCTTTCCATTCTGTTGCTTTAATAGTTCCATCAACAGGTTTCGCCCAGTCATACTTTGCATCTCTTTTGGGAATAAAATTTCCGTGCCAGTAAGCGATGTTTCCTTCTGCATCTGCATATACTGTATTGTTGGATGTATTGGCCAATAAGTCCATCACTTTTTTGTATTCTGCAAAACTTTTCGCTTTAGTTCGTTGCCAGCTTTGTATTAATCCGCTCATAGAACGGTTGTGCGATCTTACACTTATCCACTGTCCGTTTCGTTTTGCCATTACAGGACCATGATGTGTAAAAAAAGCTGTTATAGTTTTTGATTGAATCATATTCTCTTTGAGAAAATGAATCTGAATCTTTTTTTCTGTTATGGCTTTCTCCGTGTTGTTATATTCATATATCCAAGCATTATTTTTCTTTGAGACTTTTTCAGCATACATGTCAGCTACATCAACGTCGCTGGAAGTATGCATCCACCCGCAATGTTCATTGAATCCCTGGTAAACAAAAAACTGCCCCCATGTTACAGCCCCATAAACATTCAAACCTTCTTCACTTACTACATGTACTTCAGGACGAAAATAAAATGTTACATGTGGATTAATATATAAAATGGAATGATGAGATTGAGTAATAGAAGGTGAAAAAGCAAAGCCATTAGAACCCGAAATATTTTCTTCATCGTCATTAAGCGGGTTCTCGCCTGGAGCAATTTTATTTATTGATCCAGTTACATTTCCATCACTATAAAAATTTTTCAATTCATTTTCTGAAACACCTCCTGTACTTATTGCGCCAATGCTACCATCCGTCCAGAGTAACGGAAACCAGGGTTTAAAACGTTTTAACAATACAGGCTTTGTACCTGGATTTTTATAGAGATAATAATTTACTCCATCTGAAAAGGCATCTAATAATTTATGTAACCATGGAGGACTTTTTTTATAATCTGCCACCGCATCTACAGAATCAATAATCATCCTGATAAGCAGATCGGCATATAATGATGATTCACCTTTTACTTCTGCCATACGTCCCAGCTTTTCTATGTAATTCATCTCAACCCGGTTGAAATCATCTTCACATTGTGCATACATTAAACCAAATACTGCATC
>JBDTYU010000176.1:0-5207 GCA_040005535.1 Ginsengibacter sp.
GAAAAAGAAAGTATAAGCGTTGTTAATGATCAATATGGATGCCCTACTTATGCTGCAGACCTTGCTGAAATCATTATGAACTTTGTAGAGGACATGGAGAATGGTACTGAATATAGCGGCATTGTAAATTATTGCAATAGCGGAGTTACTACGTGGTTCGATTTTTCTATGGCAATAAAAGAGTTTATAAATAGTTCGTGTAAAGTTATTCCCGTTTCAACTTCTCAATATATTACTGCTGCAAGAAGGCCACAGCACTCAGTTTTAGATACATCAAAAATCAGTAAGATGCTTAAAACAGAGATACCTTTTTGGAAAGACAGTCTGCATCAGTGCATGAACATACTTGCTGAAAAATTAAGCCGGTAATATTTTTATAGTTGGGCCTAATAAATTTTTTGCGTTTATTCAAATGCTTCATTGTTTAGGTTTAGAAATCTTCTTTCTTCAAAGAGTAAGTTTAGAAATAAAGCTTTAACTCATCATTTCCATTTTAAGAATTTATTTGGGTTTGAGTCCATTATATTTGTCACACTATTTTTTAAACATTACACTTATTATGAAACCATCCAGACTATTAACTTCATTTTTCCTTATTTTTTCTTCATCACTTTTTGCCCAGCAAAATCTTAATGATACGTTACCAGTTGATCCCAATGTAAAAATTGGAAAACTTAGTAACGGTCTTACTTATTATATAAGGCAAAATAAAAAACCCGAGCAAAAGGTAGAGTTGAGACTTGCAGTTAATGCAGGTTCAATTCTTGAAGATGAGAGCCAGCAAGGCATTGCACACTTGAGCGAGCACATGGCTTTCAATGGAACAACGCATTTTCAAAAAAACGATATTATTTCATTTTTGCAAACCATAGGAGTAAAATTTGGAAATGATTTGAATGCATATACCAGCTTTGATGAAACAGTATATATACTCCCCATACCTACCGACAAACCGGGAAATCTTGATAAAGGATTTCAGATATTAGAAGACTGGGCACATAATGTAACTTATAAAAATGAAGATATTGAGGGTGAGCGACCAGTGGTATTGGAAGAGAGCAGGCTCGGTAAAGGCGCCCGTGACCGGATGTTCAGAAAAATTTACCCTCAGTTATTTGCCGGTTCATTGTATGCAACCAGGCTTCCGATAGGACTTGACAGTATTATAAAAAATCAAAATTACGACACGATACGAAAGTTTTATAAGGACTGGTATCGTCCTGATCTGATGGCTGTAATTGTCGTTGGCGATATTGAGCCTGGCAAAGCCGAAGAGCTCATAAAAAAATATTTCAGCGGCCTTGTAAATCCTAAAAATGAAAGGCCAAGAATATATGCACCCGTGCCTGCTTATCAAAAAAACGAAAGCAAAGTGGTGACAGATAAGGAAGCAACGAGTTATTCGCTAATCGTTAATTATTCATCTGAAAAAACACATCCTACATTAACCCTGGGAGAATATAAAGATGATCTTACAAAACAAATCTTTACAACGCTTTTGAACCAACGTCTTCGTGAGCTAACTCAAAAAGAAAACCCACCTTTCATTTTTGCGTTTACAAATTTTGGATCTTATGCACGGGGATATGAATCTTTCAGTGGTACAATAGGAACCGGAGATAAAGATGCCACAACCGGGCTTAAAGCATTCGAAGAAGAACTGGAAAGAGTAAAGAAATATGGCTTTACTAAACCTGAACTTGACAGAGCAAAAAGTGATATGCTTACGCAAATGGAACAGATGTATAATGAAAAAAACAAAACAGAATCAGAAAATTATGCGGCAGAATACCTGAGAAACTTTTTAACACAGGAAACTATTCCAGGTATTGAAAATGAAAATAGTTATTATAAAGAATTGCTTCCGCTAATTACTATTGAGGATGTAAATAATATTGGGAAAAAACTTCAACAAAACTCAAACCAGTTTATTGCGCTTACAGGTCCGGAGCCCGCAGCAGGGAAGAAATTGTCTGCAAGCGATGATCTTCTCGCGGTTGTAGCATCTGTTGAAAAAATGGATATTAAGCCTTATGAAGAAAAAGCAATTTCTTCTTCGTTAATGACAACTGTACCTAAGCCTGGGAAAATCATCAGCACTAAAAAAAATGCAGTATCGGGTACTACTGAATTTATTTTAAATAACGGAGTGACAGTAACCATAAAACCAACTGATTTCAAAAACGATGAAATATTAATGAGTGCAGTGAGGCCGGGTGGTAAAAATAATTATGGATTGAAAGATAAGTATAATGCAGAGTATGCAGTCGCTATAATTAATAGTATGGGCGTTGGAAATTTCTCGCCTGTTGACTTGCACAAAGTGCTTACAGGCAAAACTGCAAGAGTATCTCCCGTTATTTCCGATATTTCTGAAGGCATGAATGGCAATAGTTCGGTAAAAGATATTGAAACAATGATGCAACTGCTTTATTTGAACTTTACTTCTCCACGTCTCGATACAGGTTTGTTTAAATCTTATATTCAGAAAAATAAAGCGCAGCTTGCTTTCTTGAGCGCTAATCCACAGGTGACATTTATTGATACTTTATTTAAAACTATTTATCACAATGATCCTCTGGCACCCGTGGTTATTCCAAAACCTGAATATTTTGATCAGGTAAATCTTAACAGGGTAATGCAAATTTACAAAGAGAGATTTGGAGATGTTAATGGAATGCACTTCACATTTGTTGGAAGTTTTAAAGAAAATGACCTGCAACCATTGATTGAAAAATATATTGCCAGCCTGCCATCGACTTCCAAAAAGTTTACTTATGCAGATAATAAAGTGAGACCCATAAAAGGCAAAGTAAATATTAATGTAAATAAAGGTAAAGAGCAAAAAAGCTTTATCCTTGCGGTCTACAGCGGTGAAGTGCCCTACAGTGATGCACTCGATCTTAAAGCAGATGCAATAAGTGAAATATTAAACATCAGGATTATTGAAGAATTGAGAGAAAAAATTCAGGGAATATACGGCGGCGGAACACGGGCTCAATTTGAAAAATTTCCTTATTCGCATTACTCCTTTATCCTGCAGTTTCCCTGTGGTCCTGAAAAAGTAGATACCCTCTTATATGCTGCCAATAAAGAGATACAAAATCTTATTAAAGACGGTCCGTCAAAAGAAAATCTTGAAAAAGTGAAACAACAGTGGAGAGAGAAATACAAGGTAGATAAAAAAGAAAATGCTACATGGCTTTCAGAGCTTGAAAGTTTTTATTTTCCGGGAAATAATCCTGATTATTTTATTAACTATGAAAAGTATGTAAGTGCATTAACGCCAAAAGAAGTGCAGGATGCTGCAAAATTGTTTTTCTCAACAAACAATGTAGTTACAGGAATTTTAAGGCCGGAGAAAAAATAATTGTGGGTTGTTGTATTGTTTTAAAATTAGTAATAGATAATCCCCCTTCTCCTGGCAGAAGGGTTTGGGGATGAGGCTTTATAAATGATTGGGCCATGAACATTGAAGAAATAAGAGATTATTCTTTAGCATTAAAAGATGCTTCTGAAAGTTTTCCTTTTGGAAATGATACGATTGTTTTTAAAGTTGACAATAAAATATTTTTACTGGCTTCACTCACATCAGAAGTTTTACAATTTAATGTAAAATGTAATCCTGAAAATGCTATAGAATTGCGTGAACAATACTCCTGCATACTGCCCGGTTACCACATGAATAAGAAACACTTGAATACTATAATTGTAGATGGAACTTTAACAGCTAATCAATTAAGAAAGTTTATAAAGGAGTCTTATCTTTTAGTTGCCAAAAAGAAATAAATGGTTTTAACAGCAGCTTCAATTATCCCTTTAAATTTTCAATTACATTTGATGCTTAACTACCTACCATTGGAGTTGTATGAAAATTATTGACTGGTATATACTCAAGAAATTTTTTCTTACATTTTTCTTTTTTCTCATTGCGCTTACCGTATTAGTTATAATTGTGGATTTGAGCGAAAAAACCGACGATTTTGCCAAAACAAAACTGCCGGTTAACACCATAATTAATCAATATTATTTTGGATTTATTCCCCGCATTGATGCAATGCTTTTTCCCCTTTTTATTTTTCTTTCAGTAATTTTTTTTACCTCTATAATGGCCAGCCGCTCCGAGATCATTGCAATCTTAAGCAGTGGTGTTAGCTTCAGTCGCCTGCTAAGGCCCTATATTTTAGGTGGGTTATTACTAACTATTTTTTTATGGTGGTGCAACCAGTATGTGCTTCCGATTGCAAACCAAAAGTGGGCAACATTCAATTCAAAATACATTGATTTTAATTACGCCGCATACCAGAATACTTCCACGATCAGTAATAAATATTTCAAGCTCGATTCATTTTCTTATGCAGGAGTAAGGTATTATGACACAATAAACCGCAGTGGAAATAATTTTTTTATTCAAAGATTTAGAAATACTAATCTTATTTATAATTTAAGAGCACAGTCAATTACATGGGATACTGCTACCAAGAAATGGCGGCTGGATAATGTTGTTGAGCGCCACATTAACGGTTTGCGACAGCAAGTTGCTCAGGTTGTAAGCATGCAAATGAATTTTAATTTTAAGCCACGTGATTTGCAGAGAGATGAATATATGAAAGATAAACTCTCCACCCCTGACCTGGATGAATTTATTGATCTTGAAAAAATACGAGGCGCCGAAGATGTAAATACATTGTCGCTTGAAAAACATAACAGAAATGCAAACCCGGTATCTGTTTTTATTTTAACTATTATAGGAGCGTCCATCGCCTCCAGGAAAATACGCGGTGGCAGCGGGTTTCATCTTGCAATAGGTGTAATGATATGTGTTTTATATATTTTAGTAGGCAGGTTCTCGACTGTATTTTCTGTGAAAGCAAATTTCAATCCCATTATAGCTGCATGGTTGCCTAATGTTGTTTTCGGGCTTCTCGCCTGGTATTTATACCGCAGAAATTCCAGGTGATTTCTATTTTATTTTTAAGTTATTAATCACGGCAATTTAATATTTCATTTGTTTAACATTCGGTGTAATGTTAACTTTAGGTTTCTTCATCTGGCGCAAGAAAAATCATTTATAAATTTTTTTAAATTTCTGATATGGGCGTAATTAAAGACAAGTTTAAGCAAAAAGCTGATATCATATCTGCAGAAGTAAAAGACATATTGAAGGAGCATGGAGAAAAAGTTATTGGTGAAGTAAAGCTATCCCA
>JBDTYU010000177.1:0-6277 GCA_040005535.1 Ginsengibacter sp.
GGCGGTTATCATTTAAATAAATTATATACTATTAAACTCATAACATAGGCGAGTCCTGTCATATATCCAAGTTGTATTGCCGGCCACTTCCAGCTTCGTGTTTCACGCTTCACTACCGCCAGCGTGCTCATACATTGCATTGCAAGTACATAAAAAATAAGCAACGATAATCCTGTGGCAAGGTTATAAACTTTAGTGCCATCTGCCCTTACTGCTGCATCCATTTTTTGACGAAGGGTGGCATTGCTTTCATCACGGGTTTCACCAACACTATACAAAGTGGCCATAGTTCCTACAAAAACTTCACGTGCCGCAAAAGAGGTTATTAAGGCAATTCCAATTTTCCAATCATAACCCAGCGGCTTAATGAGTGGCTCAATAGTTTTTCCTAAAATCCCTGCATAAGAATTTTCAAGCAATTCGGTTCGTTTTAATTTATTAAATTCTTTAAATTTTAAAGGCTCCTGCAGTTCAAGTGATGCATATTTTGCAGAAACATTTTTCATTTTTTTCGGTGGGCCATAAGAGCTCATTAACCAAAGCAAAAGACTTATTACCATAATAACCTTTCCTGCATCAACAACAAATATTTTTGCTTTTTCGATCATAGTGTACACCATATTTTTCCACCTGGGTTCTCTGTAAACGGGCAGTTCAAGTATAAAAAAACTTCTTTCTTTACTTTTAATAAACCATTTCATAACATAAGCCGAAAGAAACGCCATTACTGTCCCTATAAGATACATCAACATCATTACCATTCCCTGCAAACTTATAAAGCCTAAGAATAATTTACCTGGTATTATTAAAGCAATAAGAATGGTATATACAGGCAGCCTTGCACTGCAGCTCATGAGCGGTGTGCACATTATCGTGAGCAGCCTTTCTTTTTTATTCTCAATATTTCTGGCACTCATTATAGCGGGCACAGCGCAGGCAAGCCCGCTTATCATAGGCATTACACTTTTCCCGTTAAGCCCTGCCTTTCGCATAACCCTGTCCGTTAGAAAGCTTATACGGGCCATATATCCCGAATCTTCCAGCAGGGTAATCAGTCCGAATAATATCATGATTTGAGGAACAAAAACCAGGATACCGCTCAGGCCCGCAAGTACGCCATTTACTAAAAGATTACTGAACCAACTTTCAGGCAATAGACGTCCTATCCATCCACCCAACTCTGCAAAGCTCCATTCAATTGCATTCATTGGGAACCGGGCAATTACAAAAATGCTTTGAAATAATAAAAAAAGCACTCCAAACAAAATCACATAACCCCATGTGCGATGAAGTAATATATCATCAAGCTTTTGAGTAAACAATGCTTTTTGCAATGGATCGGTTTCCACTACAGTCTGCTGCATTATATTTTTTATTTTTCCATAACGCTGTAAAATTTCTTCTGCCTGTGTTTTTGATGGATTGAAGTTTGTTTCAATTTCAATATTTTCAATAGCTTCCTGCACAGTTTGCTCCAATGCAAAATTTTCGTGGTTGATTAAATAATGTATTGCTCTATAATGGCTGATTTCGGGGAAAATTTTTTGGACTCTTTTAATGGCATTTGGTGACAGTGATATGGTGTTAATAAAATCCCTATCAGGAATAATATGAATATTTTCAGCAGTTTGTTCTATGGCCTTTTTGAGCTGAGAAATTCCTTTATTCTTCCTTGGGTTTACAGGTATTACTAATATTCCCAGCTCTCTTTCCAACCCCGGAATATCTACCTGTATATTATTCTTTTTGGCAATATCCATCATAGTAAGAGCTACTATTACCGGCCTTTTAAGATCAATTATTTGGGAACAAAAAAGCAGGTTTCTCTTCAGGTTTGATGCATCGGCAATTAATACTATAATATCTGCTTTTACATCAGGATCTTCATCAAGCAATACTTTGTAAGAAACCCATTCGTCATTTCTTTTAGGGTAAAGGCTATAAGTGCCCGGAAGATCAATTATTTGGGCAGAAATTTTTTCTGAAATTTTACTCAAGCCTGTTTTTTTGTCAACAGTAACCCCGGGAAAATTTCCCACCTTTTGATTTAAACCCGTTAATGAATTGAACAAAGAACTCTTTCCACTGTTCGGATTTCCCACCAAAGCAATATGTAATTGTGTGTTCAAAATTTTTGCAATAAACTGTAAATTTATATTGAACTTGTACGAGTGTCTTACGAATTAAGAAAAGAGATTGAAGGCTTATCTTTTTATCTTTTACATCACTGGTTTCATGTTAAATTTGCTTTGAAAAACATTTTATTCTGTATGAAAAATTCTTTATTCTTTTTATTGCTTTTTTCACAAATAGTCTTCGCACAAAAATTAAAAAAACCTGATAAAATAATTATTGGTAATCTCCAATCAGAAATAGGTTTTCTCGCAAGCGACCTGTTGGAAGGAAGGAGAACAGGTACCCCAGGGGAAAAGCTTGCATATGAATATCTATCAGATCAGTTTAAAAAAATTGACCTGATACCGAAAGGAGACAACAATTCTTATATACAGGCTTTTGAAATAAATGAAGGAAAGCAAATTTTACCTTCAACGCATTTAATTATAAATAGTAATGATCTTCTTGTAGAAAAAGATTTTTTCCCTTTTATATTTAGTGGTGAGGGATCTGCGGAAGCTTATGCATCTCCCGCACTTCTTGAAAAAAATATGCCCTGGTTTTGGGATATAAAAGAAACTATTGAAAAAAATAAAAACAACCCTCATTTCGATCTTGAAGAAGCGATAAAAAATAAAGCCCTTGAGTTTGCTGCTAAAGGTGCTTCGGCAGTAATTATTTATAATACTGACTTACAAAATGATGAATTAAAATTTGAAGGAAAAGAAAAAACAGAAACCTTAAAAATCCCGGTTTTATTTGTTACAAAGGAAGCTGCAAAAAAATATTTCAATGATAACTCATCCAACCTTGAGATAAAATTAAGGGTCGCCATTGGAGATAAAAAAAGAGAAGGGCATAATGTAACCGGCTACATTAATAACGGTGCCGCCTATACGATAATTATCGGTGCACATTATGATCATCTTGGATATGGAGAAGACCATAATTCTTTATGGACCGGCACCCGGGCCATTCATAATGGTGCTGACGATAACGCCAGTGGAACTGCTTCTGTTATTGAACTTGCACGGATGCTTAGGAATGCCAAGCTTAAAAACAATAATTATCTTTTCATTTGTTTTTCTGGTGAAGAACTTGGATTGTTTGGTTCAAAATATTTTACTGAACATCCTGCTATAAACCTCTCCTTAATCAATTACATGATTAATTCTGATATGGTAGGCAGATTAAATGACAGCACTCATACCATTACCATTGGAGGGTTTGGTACTTCGCCGGTATGGGGGAATATATTGAGTGAAAAAACAAAAGCATTTGATATACAATTTGATTCCAGCGGCATAGGACCAAGCGATCATACTTCATTTTATCTTAAAAATATTCCCGTTTTATTTTTTTTTACAGGAACTCACAAAGATTACCATAAGCCAACAGATGATATCGAAAAAATAAATTTCACAGGAGAACTACAAGTAATTAAATATATGTATCATGTCATTGAAGAAACAAACAAGCTGGGGAAAATCGCTTTTTCCAAGACCCGCGAACCTAAAATGGGAAACTCCCGTTTTACAGTAAGTTTAGGTATTATGCCGGATTATACTTTCAGCGGAAAAGGTGTACGTGCAGACGGAATCATAGATGGCAAAATTGCGCAAAAAGCAGGAATACAGCCGGGTGATATTATAAAAAAACTTGGTGACAATAGTTTTTCCGATATAAATTCTTACATGACAGTTTTAAGCAAGTTTAAAAAAGGTGATAAAACAAAAGTCACCGTGCTTAGGGGGAAAGATGAATTAATTTTTGATATCACATTTTGATTGAATAATTTCCGGAAAGAATTTTAAAATGAAACTTCGTATAGACAATGGATTAATGGTGGAAGAATTTTTTGCAGATACCCGTCTGCTGGGCATTGTAGCTCCTATTGAACAATACCGTTTTTGCTGGCATCTTAACCAGATGCTAAATTTTGATTTCAGGATAAATAATAATATTGAAATACAATTAAATAAAAAAGCCCGTAAATATTTTTTCCCTATTTATGAATATGGAGAGCAATCGGGTACAATAAAACATTACCTATACAACAATGAAGATGATGGAGAATATCTTCTTCCCGAATTTAAACACCTTGATTTTTTATGGCTCATAAAAGATGATATTATGCATGATGATGAAGTGGGTATGCTTACAAGCTCAATAAGAACAATACCTGCTGTACAATTGATTACTGAGATGACTAATGAAAAAATCAAAAACAAACAGCACCTGATTTTTTAATTTTAAAATTTATATTATGTGGCAGGAACAAAATAATTCTCTTCATAAAAAATTTGAATTTAAAGATTTTTCCGAAGCATTTGCTTTCATGACCCGAGTTGCGCTTGCAGCAGAAAAAATGGATCATCATCCTAAATGGACTAATGAATATAATAAAATAGAAATCTGGCTTTCTTCACATGATGCCGGCGATGTTGTAACAGATAAAGATCATAAGCTTTCGAAAATAATTGACAAATTATAATTCTGCTTTTGTGATTCTGTGTTTATATAATTTCCATAAGCCAAATAATGAAGCGAGCATCCATGCTATTTCCAAAATAATAAAAGGTAGGTAATGTATAAGATAGGACGCTACTGCTGCAAGCCCACTTCCTACAAAATTCATGAGCAGGTAACCAATCCCATCCTTCGAAATTTTATTGATTAGTATTAACAAAAAAGCTATTAATAATATAGCTACCCCGATACTTCCAATCCAGTCGCCGAAATTCATCTTATGTTTTTATGGTAATTACTTTTTCTTCTTTGGCAACTAATATTCCGATAGGTATTGTAAATCTATCAAGACCATGTTGAATAAATAATTTCTGTATTTCTGAAACGGCATTCGGATCTACAGCAATCAGTAAACCACCGCTGGTTTGCGGATCAGCCAAAATTGTTTTTTGATAATCATTAATCTCTCCTATCTTATCTCTATAACTATCCCAATTTCTGTCTGTTCCACCGGGTACACATTTTTGGTCTATATAATTTTTAAGATCATCAATTATTAAAGGAACATTTGTAAATTCAATAACAGCGCTTAAACTACTGCCTTCAGCCATTTCAACTAAATGACCTAAAAAACCAAAGCCTGTAACATCAGTCATGGCATGTACGCCATCAACTTCACCCAATAACTCACCAATAGAATTCAATTGCATCATTTGTTTGGAGGCTAATCCAACATGTTTCTTTTGCAACAATTCTTTTTTTTCTGCTGTAGTTAAAATTCCTACACCGAGTGGCTTGGTTAAAAAAAGAACATCCCCTTCTTTAGCAGTATTATTCTGTTTAATATTTTTCACATTCACAAATCCATTTACTGCCAGGCCAAAAATTGGTTCAGGTGTATCAATGCTATGGCCGCCTGCTAAAGAGATTCCTGCTTCCATGCAAATACTTCTTGCGCCTTCAATAACTTTTCCTGCAACTTCAGGAGCAATTATATTTACAGGCCATCCTAAAATAGCAATAGCAAGAATTGGTTTTCCTCCCATTGCATACACATCACTTATCGCATTAGCTGAAGCAATGCGGCCAAATTCATAAGGATCATCCACTATTGGCATAAAAAAATCTGCTGTGGAAATAAATGCAGTTCCATTATCCATATCATAAACAGCAGCATCGTCTTTGCTATTATTGCCCACAAGTAATTTTTTGTTATCAGGAAAAGCAAGATTACTCTGCAGGATTTTTTCTAAAACTCCGGGAGAAATTTTACATCCACAGCCAGCTCCATGAGAATATTGAGTAAGTTTTATCGAATCGTTTTGATTTTTATTCTGTAATATAACTGACATGCGTAGTCGCTGTTATTAAATTTAATTTTTTCTTCTTCTTTTCAGGATAATGGCAGAGTTTTTTTGCAAGTCACCACTAAACCGGATTTCATAAATGTCTTCTCCATCATGAACAACAAGTAAGCCCGTATTTGGAGGGATGCTGCCAAGGTTTTCTGCATACATTATCAACACAATAGAATCACTCATTTCCGGCGTAAGGTAAATTGTTTTATTAATTGCTTTTGACATTAATCCCTGCATAGGCATTATTACTTTTCCATTCAGTAATATACTCACAGTGTCGCCGTCAATTTCACCATTATCGTAAAGAGTTAATAGGAGACTATCACTTTTAATAT
>JBDTYU010000178.1:0-5764 GCA_040005535.1 Ginsengibacter sp.
ATGATGGTAGGTGCTGTAATTCCCTGGGGAAATAAAATTCATATTTTCAATCGTGATATTTCTTTGCAAATAGCAGATGTAAATATTGGGATTTTATATGTTTTTGGTGTAGTGAGTTTGGGAGTGTATGGAATTATGATTGGTGGATGGGCCAGCAACAATAAATTTTCTTTAATGGGCGCAATGCGTGCGGCTTCGCAAATAATAAGCTATGAGCTGGCTATGGGTATTTCTCTCATTGGTCTGTTAATGGTTACCGGCACATTAAGTCTTAAAGAAATGGTAGTACAGCAAACAGATCATTGGTGGAATATTTTAAAACAACCATTGGGTTTTTTAATTTTTCTTATTTGCGCTTTTGCAGAAACAAACCGTACACCTTTCGATCTGGCAGAAGCCGAAAATGAATTGGTTGGAGGATATCATACAGAATATTCATCCATGAAGCTGGGCTTTTATTTATTTGCAGAGTACATAAATATGTTTCTGAGCAGTGCCGTTATGGTAAGCTTATTTTTTGGTGGCTATGATATTCCTTTTGTAAATGATCTTACAGCAATAGATAAAGTAGGCGTTAACTGGATGGCTGTATTCCAGGGAGCAGCTTTTTTTATCAAAATTTGCTGCTTCATATTTTTATTTATGTGGGTTCGGTGGACAATTCCAAGATTCAGGTACGATCAGTTAATGAATCTCGGCTGGAAAATTTTATTGCCATTAGCACTTTTAAACATGCTGGTAACAGGTGCATTAATTTTATTAAAACAAAATCACTGGCATTTCTAAACATAACAATATTTTTGCGGCTCAATGATTTTAACACAGGAAAATATTAAAAATGTAGTGCAGGATTATTTTAAAGATAAGCCTGTGAATAAGGTGTACCTGTTTGGCAGCTATGCAAGGGGGGACGCTAAAGAAGATAGTGATGTTGATTTGATAGTAGAAATTGATGATACAAAAAAACGATTGAGCTTGTTTGATTTTATGGGTTTGCAACTTGGTATAGAAAACTCTTTAAATAAAAAAGTTGATTTAGTTGAATCACATTTATTTTTTCCACGGATTAAAATCCAGGCGGAGCAAGAAAAACTTATATTGTATAAAAGATGAATCGTGATTTAGATTATTTGGAATTTTTATTAGAATGTATAGATCATTTAAAAAACTACACTAAAGATGTAGATGAAGATAGCTTTTTGAGGAACGAAGAAAAGAAAGATGCTTGCCTCACAAGAATAGTAATGATTGGAGAATACAGCGCAAGAATTTCAGACGATCTTAAAGATAAATTTACAAATGTGGAATGGGAGTTAATGAAATCAACAAGAAACTACTACGTCCATGTTTACAGAGGGGTGGACTGGAGGAGAGTTTGGGAAACTATACAAAAGGATATTCCTCCTTTAAGAATAAAAGTTGAAAAAATATTATCACAATTATAATAAATGCAAGCATTAACTAACAGAGTAAAACCGGTTTCCAGAAAACCAATGACGATGTGGGAGCGAATGTATTTGCCTGCAATCTTTAAGGGTATGATAATTACTTTCAGTCATATTTTTAAAAAGAAACCTACCATAAATTATCCTGAGGTAAAAAGGCCTTTCAGCCCGGTCTTTAGAGGCTTACAAATTTTAAACAGGGATGAAGAAGGCCGTGAAAACTGCACTGCCTGTGGGTTGTGTGCAGTTGCCTGTCCGGCAGAAGCAATAACCATGGAAGCTGCCGAGCGTAAACCGGGAGAAGAACATTTATACCGGGAAGAAAAATATGCCGCTAAGTATGAAATAAATATGCTGCGTTGTATATTTTGCGGATTGTGCGAAGAGGCCTGTCCTAAAGATGCTGTTTACTTAAGTGAAACATTTGCACCTTCCAATTACCAGCGTAAAGGTTTCATTTATGGAAAACAGGATTTGCTTATTCCACATCCTAAAGAAAACCCGGAAGCGTTTGCAAAAGCAAGAGGCAACAGAGCAACGCAGCCGCAAGGACATGGGAATGAACATTAATAAAAAGTAATTAATTAAAAATTAAAAATTTAAAACTTTTAATGTCTTCCACACAATTAGTATTTTGGTTTTTATCAATTTTAGCAGTAGGCGCTGCTGTTGGTGTTGTAGCTAGTAAAAATCCAGTGTACAGTGTATTGTGGCTCATCATAGTTTTCTTTTCTATATCAGGTCATTATATTTTAATGAATGCACAGTTCCTTGCCATTGTAAACATTATTGTTTATGCGGGGGCAATTATGGTTCTTTTTCTTTTTGTTATTATGCTTATGAATTTAAATGCCGAAGCTGAGCCCCCTAAAAATGTTTATTTAAAACTAATAGGAGTAATAGCAGGTTCATGCCTGATGATAGTATTTGTTGCTGCCTTTTCACATGCGACAAACAATCACGTTGCTTTAAGAATAGGAACAAGTGTTGGTTTAATTAAAAATCTTGGAATCACTTTATTTAATCAATATGTGGTTCCTTTTGAAATAAGCAGTATTTTATTTTTAAGTGCAATGATAGGCGCAGTGATACTTGGTAAAAAAGAAAATCCCGAAACAGCTTAACTATGAAAAAAATTATCACAATTATATCTTTTACTATTGCAGCATTATTTTTTTCTGCTAAATCAATAGGCCAGATTGATTTAAACAATATTGACATTAATGATCTCATCGGCAAGGTGATGCATGTGCAAAAAGGATTTGCTCCAAAATTTGCATTAGGAAAAACCCCTATTCAGAAAATAAATAAAGTCGCTGAAATTCTCGGCCTTAAAAAAAATGAAACGGCAAATAAACTTTTTAATACTTTCAAAACCGGCAGAATTATTTATAAAGTTGCCGCTTTTACAGGTGGTGCGCTGGTAGCATACGGGCTTATCAGAAAAGTAGAAAAGTCTGTAAAAACAAGCGATTACGCAACTGCATTATATTCTGGTCTTGGAGCTGCAGTATCAGGCCTTGTTGTAAAGTTTATTACAAAAGGAGCGTCTTACAGAGCAGTTGATATTTTCAATGGAATTGCTGCCAAAACGATAAAAGATATTTTTTCTATAGCTCCTGCATCAAATACTGCAGGTATTGGATTGTATGTAAAATTATAAAGATGGAAATCGGTTGGTATATATATTTATCTGTTGCATTATTTTGTATAGGAATAGTAGGTGCCCTTACACGACGTAACGCTATTATCGTTTTCATGTGTATTGAGTTAATGCTAAATTCGGTGAACTTGTTATTAGTTGCGTTTTCAAAAATGCACATGGCGGGTACAAATGCATTCAGTGCAACACAGGCCACAGATGCTCAGATTTTTGTATTCTTTATAATGATAGTTGCTGCAGCTGAAGTAAGTGTGGGTTTGGCAATTATTGTTATGTTGTATAGAAATACACATTCTATTGATATTAATTTTTTGAACAGGCTTAAAAATTAAAAGTGAAAAAATTAAAGATGAAAAACTAAAAGAACTTAATTTAAACTTTTGCTTTTCTACTTTTTACTTTTGAATTTTGACTTTATGGGAAATTTATTTAACCTGGTTTATTTTATACCGCTATTACCGTTTATCGGTTTTTTAATTAATGGCCTTGGCAGAAAAGTTCTTTCAAAAACCTTGATTGGTATTATTGGAAGCGGCGTTATTTTTATTTCATTCTGTCTTAGCGTTGCAATTTTTTTTGCTGCTTCAAAAGAAGGTTTTGCTGCGCAGAATATTAGCTATTTTCCTTTTATAAACTTTGATAAAATTCATATTGCTTTTGAATTCCAGGTTGACCAGCTTACATCTTTATTTCTTTTGATTATAACCGGTGTTGGTTTTCTCATTCATGTATATTCTACTTATTATATGAAAGAAGAAACCCAATCAGGTTATGGAAGATATTTTTCTTACCTCAATCTTTTTGTTTTTTCAATGTTGCTTCTGGTGCTGGGTGGTAATTACGTAATCATGTTTATCGGTTGGGAAGGTGTAGGCCTTTGCTCCTATTTACTCATTGGCTACTGGTTTAAAAATACTGATTATAATAATGCAGCTAAGAAAGCATTCATCATGAATCGAATAGGTGACTTTGGTTTTTTATTAGGCATCTTCTGGCTTCTGTCATCATTCGGTACAGTTTCTTACCATGAGCTTTTTAATTCTCAAAACGGAATTATCACTTCTCTTTCTGCAGTAAATTCCAAAGTAATTGTTGGCATTACTTTATTATTATTTGTAGGCGCTATTGGTAAAAGTGCACAGATACCTTTATACACCTGGCTACCGGATGCAATGGCGGGCCCAACTCCGGTTTCAGCATTGATACATGCTGCAACTATGGTTACGGCCGGCATCTATATGATCGCACGAAGTAATATTATGTATTCACTGGCACCTGCAACAATGATAGTTGTTGCAAGCATAGGTCTTGCAACGGCAATATTTGCTGCCATCATTGCATTAAGGCAAAACGATATTAAAAAAGTATTGGCATATTCAACAGTAAGCCAGTTAGGGTATATGTTTTTAGGATTGGGTGTAGGGGCATATGCCGGCGCAGTTTTTCATGTAATGACACATGCATTTTTCAAAGCCCTTTTATTTCTTGGCGCAGGTTCTGTAATCCATGCAATGGGGGGTGAACAGGACATTACAAAAATGGGAGGACTTGGAAAAAAGATGCGCATCACTTACATCACTTTTTTTATCGCCTGTCTTGCTATTGCAGGTATTCCCCCGTTTTCAGGTTTCTTTTCTAAAGATGAAATTTTAGCAGCAGCATTTGCAGGCAGTCCTTTATTATATTATATAGGATTAGCAGGAGCATTGCTTACAGCATTTTATATGTTTAGATTGTTGGCGCTTACATTCGCCGGTAAGTTCAGGGGAACTGAAGAGCAATTGCATCATGTGCATGAAAGCCCCGCTTCCATTACCATTCCGCTCATCATCCTTGCTATCCTTTCTGCTATTGGAGGCTTGGTTGGTATCCCGGAAGTATTGATGAAAAACGGCGACAAGCTGGGAGATTTTCTGTCTCCGGTATTTGCTCACTCAGGGGGCTTGGCGGCGCATAATTTGTCGGGACAAACAGAAATTATTTTAATGAGCGCTTCTGCAATTTTAATTTTAATAGTTTCAATATGGGCATGGAAAAAATATAACATTGAAAATACAGCAGACATTATTTCTGAAACAAAGCCATCAACCGGGTTTGCAAAAATTATAAAAAATAAATTTTATGTTGATGAATTATATAATGCAATTATTGTAAAACCACTACAGGTTATTTCAAATCTTTTAAGAAAAATTGATAAGTCGGGTATTGATGGGATTGTAAACGGTGTTGGTAAAAGCATTAACTACGGAAGCAGGCAAATAAGATTGTTACAAAGTGGCCAGGCAGGCACTTATATTTTATTGATGGTGATTGGCATGTTGGTATTATTTATAATTCAATTGTTTTCAAAATAAAAATTAATGCTGGGCACTTATTACACTTTCCCCGAATTGCTGCTTTGGATTCCCTTTGTAACAGGCCTCATTACTTTTTTTATTAAAAAGAATGCGTCACTAAAAGCATGGGCATTATTTTCTTCTTTAATAACACTTGGTATATCAATTATAAGTTTATACTATAGCGATGTTGCCAGGCATTCAGACTATTTTCTTTATAATAATGTAAGCTATGTATGGTTGCCTTACCTCGGGTCGAGCTTCTCTGTTGGCCTTGATGGAATGGGGCACCTGCTTACGTTTTTAACCGCTTTTACGTT
>JBDTYU010000179.1:0-3548 GCA_040005535.1 Ginsengibacter sp.
GTTCAGACTAATACACAGTCTTCCTTTTCCCACTTTCAAAATCTTTAAAAATAAAAGCACCAAGCCTGTCAAGCGATGCAAAGAATGCTTTGCCATTATTGGTTTCAGTAAATTCTGTTACAAATCTTTGCAGGTAAGGATCGCTTGCTATCATAAAAGTGGTGATGGGTATTTTTATTTTTTTACATTGCGCAGCAAGGTTCATACACCTGTTTAAAATTCTTCTGTCAACCCCAAAACTATTTTTATAATATCGTCCACCAATTTTGAGACAGGTGGGTTTTCCATCTGTTATCATAAAAATTTGTTTGTTAGGATTTTTTCTTCTTCGTAAAATATCCATGGCCAGTTCAAGGCCTGCAACTGTATTAGTATGATAGGGCCCAACCTGTAAATAAGGAAGGTCTTTAATTTCTACTGTCCAGGCATCATTTCCAAAAACTACAATATCAAGTGTGTCTTTAGGATACTTAGTTGTGATAAGCTCACTAAGTGCCATCGCAACTTTTTTTGCAGGCGTTATTCTGTCTTCCCCATACAATATCATACTGTGAGAAATATCAATCATAAGAACCGTTGAAGTTTGCGATTTGAAATCGGTTTCCCTTATTTCAAGATCATCTTCCTGCATAGTAAAATTATCAATGCCATGATTGATGTGAGCATTGCGAATGGATTCTGTAAAATCGATTTGCTCAAGCGTATCACCAAACTGAAAGGGACGTGTTTCCGGATTGATCTCATCGCCGCCACCGGGCTTAAATGTATTATGATTTCCCTGTTTGGTTTTTTTTAGCTTTCCAAAAATTTCTTCAAGACTGCGTTTACGTATTCCCTGTTCTGTTTTAGGAGTTATTTTTATTTCGCCATTCCGGCGGTTCTCATCTATGTAACCTTTGTTTTTTAGCTCTTCAATAAAATCACCCATCCCATATTCATCGTTGGTAAGGTCATATTCTTTATCGAGTTCTGTAAGCCAACTTAGCGCTTCTCCTACTTCACCGCTTGTGTAAGTAAGCAATTGCATGAAAATGTCTAAAAGCTTTTCAAAAGATGATTTATTATTTTGGCTGGGGTCGTATTTTGAAAAATTGTGGCCAATCATTTCGATTCGTGTTTAGTTTTTTAGTTCCCGGATTTTTATTCAAATTTACATCTCTATCTCATTGCAATTTAGCAAACAATTATTCGATATTTATTGTTCGGTTGTTAAATAAAATTCCGGTTTAGCATGGCTGCAAACAGTAGCTTAAACCGGAAATTAATAATATTAATAATAAATTATTGTGTTTTATCGCTAGGCTGTTTCTCTCTTTTCGGTTTAGCAATATTGTTTATTACAGGATTTGCATTTTCAGGATTTAATCCCCCCGGATTTTTAAAGTACTGCTCCATACCTTGTAACTGTTGTAGTAACTGTTGAACAATCTGATTTTCATAAGCAAGCGAACCTTGTTTATTCTCATCAAGGCTGTTGAAATAAGTTACCTGTTGTTCAAGGTCTTTTCGCAATGCCTCAGATACTTTTTTTGCAAGCACCGTATCACCTGATTTATAAGCAGCGAGTAAAAATTGACCGGATATTTGATCCTGCTGCTGCCGGCGGGATACCAGGCCATAAGGGAAATTTTCCTGAAGCATCATTTTGTCGCATTTTTCAAGCAATGTTTTTGCTTCATCCTTTTTATCATGATCTGCAAGATTATTACTAACCTGTGCATACTGCATTCTTATGGTATTTAAGTGCCTTCTGTTTTCTTCATCATAATAAACGCCTGGCTTATCAGCATTTCCAAAAACAAATTTTTTGCTCATTACATCATAAGCCCAATCGCGGTTTACTTCACTGTTTTTTACCGGAACAAGCCTGTAAGTAAGGCCATCAGTTCTTAAATATTGTTGAAAGCCCAGTTCATCATAAGGAGATGTAAAATAAATTGGCCGCTTCCATTTATTTGCAGCAATAATATTTAATATAGCGCTTTCATTTTTGCCCAAAGCACTTCTTGTAATATCAAAATCAAGCTCATTGACCACACTATCCGTCGCACTAACTGTACCATTATGTCTTACAAGACTTGTGTCAACAGGAATTTTTACTTTCTTAGTAGGAAAAATATTCAGGTAATCATCACCATTCTGTGCCATCTTATTGGGGTCATCACTTCCTGCATAATCTTTCATCATTGTATAAAGATCCAATGGTTGGGTTTGATCAACTTTTGCACCAGGCGCATCAGGATAAAAATAAATAGCATCTCTTTTACTTCCCATTATTTCCTCAGGAGTCCACAGAACATCGATAGGGTCGCTTTGATTCACTTTGTAACGCAACTGGTTAATATACCAATCTGTTCCCAGCAGGCTTGAGTTTATTACTCTTATATCTCTTCTCACACCTTCAACTTCCTGTGCATACCATAGCGGGTACGTATCATTATCACCAAAAGTGATAAGAATTGCATTGGGAGCACAACTTTGTAAATAATCTATTGCGAGATCACGGGCAAGAACTTTATGGCTGCGATCATGATCGTTCCATTCCTGAGTTCCCATTAATAAAGGGACTGCAAGAAAGCAAAGCGCTGCAGATGTATAATTAGCCATGTTACCTTTCGTAAATTTTTCAAAAAGTTCTTTTATATACAGCACTCCAATACCTATCCATATAGCAAAGGCGTAGAAAGAACCTACATATGCATAATCCCGTTCACGTGGCTGGTTGCCCGCCTGGTTCAGATAAATGCTAATGGCAAACCCGGTGAAAAAGAAAAGCAATCCTACAACAAGTGTGTCTTGTTTATCTTTTTTATACTGATAAATAAGACCTAGAATTCCTAAAATAAGTGGAAGACAAAAAAGTGTATTGTGCGATTTATTATGCTTGATACTATCCGGCATTTTGCTTTGGTCGCCAAGCCTTGCATTATCCCAAAAGGAAATTCCTGTAAGCCAGTTTCCATCTCTTACGTTTCCCATATCAATACCTTGAATATCATTTTGTTTTCCTGCAAAATTCCACATGAAATACCGCCAATACATCCAGTTAAACTGATAGCTTACAAAAAAACTAATGTTGTCGGCCATTGTAGGCTTATCCAGATAATTTCCTGTTTTCTGATCTTTTCCTACACCGGCAAAACTTGCATAATAATCAGCATGCCCCTGATCATTACTATTATCCCACATTCTTGGAAAGAAGTGCATGTCTTCAGGAGCATACTCAGTTACATATTTTTTACCTTTCTTTTCATATTTGTCTTTACCCTTTACATAAGTATCCACAGGATTTTGCGAAGTAACCTGTGCAGTAAAATCCTGCCCATATAAAATAGGCCAGTCACCATATTGCTCGCGGCTCAGGTAACCAACAAGACTTACAGGATTGTCAACATTAAACATATCAACTGCAGGGTCAGCATTAGAACGGATAAGTGTTGTATAATAAGTTGAAAAGCCAAGCAATACAAATGCAAAGCTCCACATGGCAAGCTTTAAAAAGTTCCAGTTCTTTCTATTGGCAAGCCTCAGCATAAAATAAATGATGA
>JBDTYU010000180.1:0-6031 GCA_040005535.1 Ginsengibacter sp.
GGAGACACGGATAGATAAATCTATTGAAATAATTATTTACCGTATTGTGCAGGAGTTACTCAATAACACTATGAAACATGCGGCAGCAACAGAAGCCTTTGTACAACTCATAAGAGAAGGGAGCCGTTTAAATATAGTAGTGGAAGATAACGGTAAGGGATTTGATACAAGTCTTGCAGAAAATAATAAAGGAGCCGGCCTTGAAAATGTTCGCAGCCGTGTTGATTATTTGAAAGGACAATTAGATATTCATGCAGAGCCTGGCAAAGGCACTTTAGTAAATATTGAATTTAATATATAGTAATGATCCGGATATTTATAGTAGACGATCACCCTGTTGTAATAGAAGGAATACATTCATTACTGCAAAATGAAAAGGATATTGAATGGGTAGGCCAGGCTATGAATGCAGCCTCGTGCCTGGGGTTTTTTGTAAATAATACTGCAGATGTGGTTTTAATGGACATTAGTATGCCCGGCATGGATGGTGTTGAATTGTGTGCTATAATGAATGAAAAATATCCGGGTGTTTTCATACTTGGCCTAAGTACATTTAACCAGGGATTGTATATTAAAAAGATGATGGAAAATGGTGCATCAGGATATGTATTAAAGAACTCCTCTAAAGAAGAACTGCTGGCGGCTATACATACTGTAAATGGCGGCGGAATTTTTTTTAGTGGTGAGGCAGGAGAAGCATTAAAAGAATACCAAAAGTCTTCAAAGGATCAGCCTGTATTATCGTCTCGTGAAAAAGAAATTTTAGGTCTTATTGCAGAAGGATATACTAATCCACAAATTGCAGAAAAAATATTTTTAAGTCCTTTTACAGTGGATAGCCACAGGAAAAATCTACTTGCTAAACTGAAAGTAAAAAATACAGCAAGCCTCATAAAACTTGCTGTTGAAATAAAGCTTATTTAAAAATTTAATCACAGCCTGATAATAAAAATAATAATACCCGATTTAATAGTTTATATAAAGGAAAGCAGTGTGACGTAGAAATAAATTTTTTACAAAATAGAAAAGGTTACCCGATTGGATAACCTTAAATTTATTGAAATCTATTAGTCTTTATTTTACTTCCTCAAACTCAGCATCTGTAACATTATCATTTGCATTTGCATTTGCTTCAGCTCCCTCTTGCGGCTGCTGTGCATTTGCATGTCCGTCACCACCACCATTTGCTCCACCTGGTTGTTCCTGGGTAGCCTTGTACATTTCTTCACTGGCGGCTGTCCAGGCCGTATTAATTTCTGCAACGGCAGTATCAATTGCACTTATATCCTGTAATTTATGTGCTTCTTTCAATTTAATCAAAGCTGCTTCAATCGGTGCTTTTTTATCAGCAGAAATTTTATCACCGTATTCTTTTATTTGCTTTTCTGTTTGAAAAATTAAGCTATCTGCCTGGTTAATTTTTTCAATTTTTTCTTTTGCTGCTTTATCAGTTGCCTCATTGGCTTTGGCTTCATTCTTCATTTTTTCTATTTCTTCTTTGCTTAAGCCGCTACCAGCCTCGATCCTGATGTTATGAGATTTTCCGGTGCCTTTATCCTTTGCTGAAACATTCAGGATACCATTAGCATCAATATCAAATGTTACCTCAACTTGCGGAACCCCTCTTGGCGCCGGTGGAATACCATCGAGATTGAATGTACCTAAACTTTTATTTTGAGGAGCTAAGGGTCTTTCACCTTGCAGCACATGAATTTGTACCCCTGGTTGATTATCACTTGCTGTAGAAAATGTTTCCATCTTTTTAGTAGGAATAGTAGTGTTACTTTCAATTAATCTTGTCATTACACCACCCATAGTTTCAATGCCAAGAGAAAGCGGAGTAACATCAAGCAACAAAACATCTTTTACTTCGCCGGTTAAAACGCCGCCTTGTATTGCTGCACCAATGGCCACAACTTCATCGGGGTTTACACCTTTATTTGGTTTTCTTCCAAAGAATTTTTCCACCAGTTCCTGAACTTTTGGAATACGGGTAGAACCGCCAACAAGTATTACTTCATTTATATCTGATATGCTTAATCCTGCATCTTTTATTGCACCTTCACATGGCTTCAGGCATCTTGCAAATAACTCGTCTGCAAGTTTCTCAAATTGTGCACGGGTAAGTTTTTTTACCAGATGCTTGGGAACTCCATCAACTGCTGTAATGTAGGGAAGATTGATTTCAGTTTCGCTGGACGATGATAATTCAACCTTAGCTTTTTCTGAGGCCTCTTTTAAACGTTGCCAGCTCATAGGGTCTTTATGTAGATCGATGGCTTCATCTTTTTTAAATTCTGCAGCAAGCCAATCCATAATTACTTTATCAAAATCATCGCCACCGAGATGAGTATCTCCATTTGTAGATTTTACTTCAAAAACGCCATCGCCCAATTCAAGGATTGAAATGTCAAAAGTACCACCACCCAGGTCAAACACAGCTATCTTCTGATCAATACTTTTTTTATCCATACCGTAAGCAAGCGCTGCTGCTGTAGGTTCATTTATTATACGGCGTACATTTAAGCCAGCTATTTCACCGGCTTCTTTTGTGGCCTGCCTTTGTGCATCATTAAAATATGCCGGAACAGTGATCACGGCTTCACTTACTTCCTGCCCCAAATAATCTTCAGCAGTTTTTTTCATTTTTTGAAGAATCATTGCCGATACTTCCTGCGGGGTATAATTTCTCCCATCTATGTCAATACGAACTGTATTATTATCGCCTTTAACAACTTTGTAGCTCCAATGTCCTGCTTCGTTAGTTACTTCATCCCATTTGTGCCCCATAAATCTTTTCACACTCATGATGGTATTATGCGGATTGGTTATAGCCTGGCGCTTTGCAGGATCCCCAACTTTGCGTTCACCATTTTTCAAAAATGCCACGACCGAGGGAGTAGTACGACGGCCTTCATCGTTAGCTATTACAACGGGTTCACTTCCTTCCATTACTGCAACGCAGCTATTTGTTGTACCTAAATCAATACCTATAATTTTTGCCATAATCTTATTTTTTTATTGAAATTATTATTGACAAGGTTTATGCCAATGGGAAGAATGTGCAAAAATGGCAGACAAGCGCTAACCCCGAAGGCGAATACTAAATTGATTCTATTTGTGATTGGATGTTCTGTAAAAGTTGATGGTTCAATATTCCCCTTCGGGGTTAGGGGCGGCAGTTTTAAAAGTAAAATGTTTTTGGGAAACATAACTGAATGTCACTAAAAAAATAGTTGCGAAAACACGGGTTATCGTAGGATAGAAATGCATTTGCTCTACCAATATTTTTAAAACAATATAATTAAAAAAAAGATTGACCGCGACAATTAAAAAGTATCTCAATAATTGTGTTCTTCCTCTAAGTTTAGAGTAATTAAAAACTACATACTTTGATAGCAAAAAACCGGAAGGAAAGCTTACAGAAAAAGCCATTAATAACGCAGCTATGTGAGGTTTAAATGTAATTAGTTTTAAGTCAAGGTTTTCTTTATGCAGAATAAAATTATAACTGATAAAATAAATAGTAAGATCAAGCATAACATTGCTGCCACCACAAACTGCATATCTAAAAGTTTGAAGCGGCATAAACTTTTTAAATGGAGGATAAAAAAAATCTATAAACGAAATTATTTTTTTTCGCATTATCTATTTTAATGGACTGCAAAACTAAAATTCCCAATCAATTATATGACCGGGAATTTTTTTATTACTAAACTTTTACAAAAAATTTATTTAATCACATAACGTAATCCAATACCAAGAGCTAAATTAGAACCAGTGCGTGGTGCCAGATAAAAGAATGGATCAAATCCAAGACTTACATCAATTGGGGCATCTGCGAATTTGTAGTCAACACCGCCTGTAAGCCGCAGAGCAAAAGAAGTTTCACTGTTTTTACCCGTTCCAAATCCAAGAAGGCCACCGCCGCCAACAAAATATTGCAAACCTTGAACACCTTCAATTGGCGCCTGGTATTCATACAAACCCTCAATACCAATTCCTCCACTATAAAAAAGTAAAGAACCTTCCAGGGCGGTATGAACGGCGGTGATATATTTTATATTAATTCCGCCTACCGAACCGTTGCCTGTATAGAATTTAGCTCCAACAGCAGTCTGATAATCCTGTGCCTTTACTTTTGCGCCTGCAAGGCAAATAAAAGCGATAAATAAAAAAGAAACTTTTTTCATAACGTTGTTTTTTAATGGGTAGATTAATTTTTTTAAGTTATGAGGCAAAAGTATTTAATTAAGTTATTGAGCATAAAATATTTACCATATATAGACCAAAGAATTCCTTTTTTATAATTTCTTTATGAAAGTGCAGGCAAATGAGACTAAATTCTTTGAGCTTAAATACTGGTAGAGACAATTCTAAAGAGCAGACATTAATTATACAATTCAACATGCAAATTCTTTATACGTTCATCTGCAAGGTACTCATCGTAAGTACAAAGCCTGTCAATAATTCCCTTAGGTGTAATTTCAATAATACGGTTGGCAACTGTATCCATAAACTGGTGATCATGTGTTGTCAATAAAACAATGCCGGGAAAATTTATCATACCATCATTGAAAGCAGTTATACTTTCAAGATCAAGATGATTGGTAGGCTCATCAAGGATTACTACATTGGGATTTTGCAACATCATCCGGCTCACCATACACCTTACTTTTTCACCTCCGCTAAGCACAGAAGTCTTCTTCATAATTTCATCACCGCTAAAGAGCATCTTGCCGAGGAAGCCTCTTAAAAAATCTTCATCAACATCAGTATAATGATCTGGAACATATTGACGAAGCCAATCCATTAAAGTGAGATTGCCGGTAAAAAATTCTGTATTATCATTGGGGAGATACGCAGTAGTAATGGTGGTTCCCCATTCAAATTTTCCGCTATCAGGCTTCATCCTGTTTGTAATAATTTCAAAAAAAGAAGTAAGCGCAACAGGATCTTTACTCAGGAAGGCAATCTTTTGCCCTTTTACAATATCAAAATTTACATTGTTGAAAAGCATTCTGCCATCAACACCTTTAGTAAGTTTTTGAATATTCAATATCTGGTTGCCCGCATCTCTTTCAGGTTTGAATATGATGCCCGGATATTTACGGTTACTGGGAGTTATATCTTCAAACACCAGTTTATCCAATGCTTTTTTGCGTGAAGTTGCCTGCTTGCTTTTTGATGCATTGGCACTGAAACGTGCAATAAATTCAAGAAGATCTTTTTTCTTTTCCTCTGTCTTTTTATTCTTATCACCCGCCTGCCTTGCTGCCAACTGACTACTCTCGTACCAGAATGTATAATTGCCGGTATAAATTTTTATTTTTTGTTTGTCAACATCTGCAACATGGGTACATACAGCATCCAAAAAGTGACGATCATGACTTACCACCAAAACTATATTTTCATAATCTGCTAAGAAATTTTCCAGCCATGAAATTGTTTCGACATCAAGGTTGTTGGTAGGCTCATCAAGCAAAAGAATATCAGGATTTCCAAATAATGCCTGTGCAAGTAACACTCTTACTTTAATATTCGCCCCAATATCTTTCATCACCATCTGATGCAATTCTTCCGGCACGCCTAACTCATTTAAAAAAGTAGCCGCATCGCTTTCAGCTGTATAGCCACCCATTTCTCCAAACTCCGCTTCCAGTTCCCCTGCTTTCATTCCATCGGCTTCACTAAAATCTTCCTTCAGGTAAATGGCATCTTTCTGATTCATCACGTCCCACATTCTTTTGTGTCCCATCATTACTGTATGCAATACGGTAACTTCATCAAACTCAAACTGGTCCTGCCCTAATACAGCCATTCTCTCACCCGGAGTAATACTTATTGTGCCTTTATTAGGCTCAATTTCACCGCTGATTATTTTTAATAGAGTAGATTTCCCGGCGCCATTGGCACCTATTATCCCGTAACAATTTCCTTTTATGAAATTGAGATTTACCTCATCAAACAAAACTCTTTTGCCATAGGCAAGGGTTACATTATTTACACCAATCATGCTGCTCCTTTTTTT
>JBDTYU010000181.1:0-4917 GCA_040005535.1 Ginsengibacter sp.
CATTATATGGATGAAGCCGAGCAGCTTTGTGATCGTGTTGCGATTATGGACGAAGGAAAAATTATTGCCCTTCAATCACCCGATAAATTAATTGATGACCTGGTGGCGTCTGGTTTTGAAAGAACAAAAGTTACGAAGGCTGCAAACCTTGAAGATGTTTTTATAACCCTTACCGGAAAAGATTTTAGGGAAGATTAAAAATATTAATACAAATAATCCGTTATTTTTCCACACTTTAAATCACACAATAAATAAAAATTAATGAAAAGAATATTATTCATTTTACCCGTATTGATTTCTGTTTCTTATGCGCAGACAAAAAAACCCGCTCTAAAAGCTATGACTGCAAAGAATTCTGTAAAAATTACTCTCTCTACAACAGATAGCCTGAGCTATGCTATGGGAGTTCAAACTGCGGAGTATTATAAAACACAGGGTGCTATTAAAATAAATACTGCTATGGTGAAAAAAGCTTATGATGATGTATATAATAATAAAAATCTTTTAATTTCACCTGAACAATGTAATATGACCATTCAAAAAAAACTACAGGAATTTATGTCACAAAAATCAAATGTTGAAAAAGAAGCGGGAGTAAAATTTTTAGAAGCAAACAAAAAAAAACCTGGAGTAATTACACTCCCAAGTGGTTTGCAATACGAAATTATTACGAAGGGCACCGGGCCAATTCCAAAGGCTACCGACACCGTAAAAGCAAATTATGCAGGCTCATTAATTGACGGAAAAGAATTTGATAACTCTTATAAAAGAGGCGAGCCTATTACAATACCGGTGACCGGTGTTATCCGCGGCTGGATCGAAGCCTTGCAATTAATGCCTGTTGGCAGCAAATGGAAATTATATATTCCTTCTGAGCTGGGTTATGGCGAACGAGGCGCCGGTGGAAGCATTCCCGGGGGTGCAGCATTAATATTTGAAATAGAACTTTTAGATATTGTCAATAAATAATTTATATGGAGACACAAGAGCAGGATCTGCGTTATCCCATTGGCAAGGAAGCTGATGATAGTTTTTATACAAAGGAATATTCTGAGGAAACAAAAAATATACTGTTGAATGATATAAAAATGCTTCCTGCTATGCTGGAACATGCTGTTGAAAATCTTGATAAATCGCAGCTTGATACTCCCTACCGCACCGGAGGCTGGACGGTACATCAACTTGTTCATCATGTTGCCGACAGTCATATTAATGCTTACGTTCGTTTCAAGCTTGCATTAACAGAAGATAACCCTGCTATAAAACCTTATGATGAGGCTTCATGGGCAGAGTTGCCTGATACGAAAAATTTACCCATCAATATTTCTTTGACCCTGCTTCATGCCTTGCATGCAAGATGGTACCAGCTTATGTATGATATGAATGATATTCAATGGCAGCGAACAGTATATCATCCTGAAAGAAAAAAGACATTGACGTTATGGCAATTGTTGAAAAGCTATTCATGGCACAGCAGGCACCACGCTGCTCATATTACACAGCTTCGTGAAAGAATGAATTGGAACTAATATGAGTACGCCTACGAAATGGAAAACACTCTCATCAGAATACTTGGTAAAGCACCAATATTTTACAGCCCGTAAAGACAAATGTATAACCGATGAAGGCAAAATTATCGAGGAGTATTTTGTAGTTGAGTTGCCAACAACTGCATGTGCAGTTCCCATTACTGAAGATGGAAAAGTATTAATGATAAAGCAATACCGGCATCCGGTTGAAGAGATATTGCTTGAATTACCAGGTGGGTTCATTGATAATAATGAATCACTTGAAGTTGCAATGGCCAGGGAGCTTATGGAAGAAACCGGATACGAATTTTCATCTATTGAGCTGGTAGGAAAAGTTGCTGCCAACCCAGGCGTACTGGATGGTTTCACTTATTTGTTTTTAGCACGTGGTGGTAAAAAAACCGGTAAACAAAATCTTGATCATAATGAAGATATTGAAGTGACTACGATTTCTTTAGATGAATTAAAGCAACTATTTCTCGAAAATAAAATTGTTCAGTCTCTTCATGCTAATTGCATTTTTTATGCATTACGAAAAATGGGAGAGTTGTAAAGTCATTTGTCAATAAGCAATGAACAATAAGCAATAAACAATAAACAATAAGCAATAAACAATAACCAAATTATCAATTAAACAATTAGACAATTCAGCAATTGGATAATGTATTCATTATTAAATTAGATCTACTTCTCCTACAACAAATACGCTGCCACATACAATAATCATATCTTCTTCAGATGCTGCCTGCATAGCAGCTTTCAACGCTTTATTCACTTCGTTAAACGATGATCCCTTTAAATGAAATGCTGTAGCTCTGTCAAGTAATTCATCTTCAGGCAAGGCACGGGGAATCTGTGCCCTGGTAAAATAATAATTAGCTTTTTGCGGAAGCAGTTCCAGAACTTTTTCAATTTCTTTATCTTTTACCATCCCAAAAATAATATGCAGTTTTTTATAATTGCTGCTATTAATTTGATTGATGAGTTGTTGTATTCCATCAACATTATGAGCCACATCCAATATTATTAACGGCTTCCTGTGAATCACTTCCCACCGGCCATGCAAGCCGTTTAGTTTTTTTACATTGTTTAATGCTTTTTTAATATTTTCTTCTTCTAATAAAAAATTATTTTTAAAAAACTTTAGTGCAGTAAGAACTGTTAATAAATTTTTTGCCTGGTAAAGCCCGGTAAGATCAAGGGGATAATTATTGTTTTGTTTTGTATCATTATCAAGCACTTCAATTTGTAATGTTTCATCCGAAGATTTTATAGAAATTACTGTAAACTTTTCTTCTGCAAAAAGTATTTCAGACCTTGTTTCCTGTGCCTTTTTTTGAAAAATTAGTTTTGTTTGCGGGGTTACCTCACCAATTACTACCGGAATATCCTGTTTAATAATTCCTGCTTTTTCAAAAGCTATTTTATCAAGAGAATCTCCCAGTATATCCATGTGATCAAATCCAATATTGGTAATAACAGAAAGCTGAGGTGTAATAACATTAGTACTGTCAAGCCTGCCTCCTAACCCGGTTTCTACAATAGCAATATCAACATTATGTTGCACAAAATATTCAAGGGCCATCACAAAAGTGAGTTCAAAAAACGAAGGTTCAATTTCTTCAGAAAATGTTTTCATCTTTTCAACAAAAGAAATTACAAAATCATGGCGAATCATTTCTCCATTGATCTTAATTCTTTCCCTGAAATCTTTAAGATGAGGAGAAGTGTATAAACCCGTTTTATAACCGCATTGCTGAAAAATTGCTGCGAGCATGTGGCTCGTGGAGCCTTTACCGTTAGTACCGGCAATATGAATTGTTTTTATTTTATTTTGGGGATCGCCTAAATATTTACAAAGGGCCAATGTGTTTTTTAAATCAGCTTTATAAGCCTTTATGCCAATGCTGCTGTATAACGGCAGTTTGTTATACAGGTAATGTAACGTTTGCTCGTAAGTCATGTGGAGCAAATATAATTAGCTAATGAGATAATGTGCTAATGAGATAATAGAAGTTAGTTTTTTAAAACAAAAACGAAAAGAATGGTGCCACTTTCTACATCATTCTGACTTGGCGGAAATTTTAATTCTTTTGCTTTTTGTATTGCAATATTTCTTAGAGAACCATTTGAAGTAGTGGTGCCACGGGCAATTCCGGCATCAGTTACTTTACCGTTTGCATCAACTTTTATATCAACATATACTTTGGCATTTTCATTAAAATCATCCTGCATCGATGGAAAATGAATTGGCCTGCGGCCCGATAGTCCACGAACAATACTTACTCCACTTCTGCCTCCCGGAGAATTGCCATAAGCATCGGGTTTACCATCAGGACTTCCCGCATCACCGTTGCCGGGTTTATATCCCTGGTTTCTATAGCCGTTATCTTCTGTGGCGCCATTACCGCCATTACCATTACCGCCTTTGTACAAAGGAAGTTTGGGCTTAGGCGGCGTAGGATTTGGATTTATAACAGGGGAAGGATTAATATTCTTAGTTGTTTTATTCGCAGTTGTTTTATTAATATCCTTTGCATCTTCTTTTGGCTTTTCGGCTTTTAGAACCGGGGCGGCTTCTTTATCGTTATTATCTTCGTCAGCCTGTACATTTCGTGTAGGGGTCTCCGTTACCTTTGCAGCTTTTTGTTGGGATTGCACACTTTGATTATCGGGAGCTCTCTCTCCTTTCACGAGCGGTTGTATGCTACCCATACCTTCCTGTTCATTTCCAAGGTTTACATCAATTAAATCCTGCACAGCAGGAATTGGGGGAATGAGCAGAGGCCACGTATAAAATATAGCAATGATGAGAAAAATACCACAAATGCATGCTGTATAGAAAAAAGCTTTTCTATTTTTTTCTGATTCGAAAGAATGATCAATTGCTTTACTTTCCACTTTGCTTTATTTATTCAGACTCAAATTTATACTATTGTGAAAAAAATCTGTGTTCATAAATGTTAAAAGAAACTATTCATCATCCAAAGCGATTGTAAATAAAGCCAGGTATATATTTTAAAAGCCATGCAATAATAGCCCAGCGCTTTGTTATATATGCTCTTTTCTTCTTTTTTTGTATGGCTTTGTAAATTTGTTCAGCGGCCTTTTCAACAGGTGCAACCCAAAATTTCCCTTCACCCTTTGCCATGTTTGTACCAACAAAGCCGGGCTGAATATCTGTAACGGCAATATTTTTTTTTAATCTTTTTGCTTTTAGGTATAACCCTTCCATATAATTACTTTCAAATGCCTTGCTTGCGCTGTAAGCAGGTGCCATACTATTTCCGCGAATGGAAGCAATTGACGAAGTACAGGCTATTTGTCCATATCCCTGGTTAACAAGATAATTAAAAGCATAGCATACAATTTCTATAAAACCATTTAC
>JBDTYU010000182.1:0-4540 GCA_040005535.1 Ginsengibacter sp.
GTTTCTATATATTGATGCAATTTCTGTTTTATTTCAATAGTCTTCATATTACCTGTTTATAACAAATTTAATGGATTGTTTTTAAAAAGAAATTACCTTATCACAAGTAAGTCAATATCCCTAATCCATCTTAAATACCCAACGATGAAGTGAATAGCCAAAAGTTTTAGAAATATAAATTTCAATTTAAAATCCTTTACATTCCAAACAACCCTTTATTCAAAAGTTGCAATGTTTTTTCTTTATGCTCTCTTGAGATAAGCACAGAAATATTATGCTGGCTGCCACCGTAACTTACCATTCGCACAGGTATGCCAGATATGGTTGTAAAAATTTTAGCAAGCACATCTTTTGTTTGTGTGATTTGGTTACCAACAATTGAAACAATGGTTTGGTCGCTGTCGACTTCTACAGTTCCAAATAATTCCAGTTCTTTTATAATTTCACTTAGGTATGCATCGTTATCAATAGTAAGAGATACTGCGACTTCAGAAGTGGTGACCATATCAATCGCTGTTTGATACTTTTCAAATACTTCAAATATTTTTCTCAGAAAACCATAAGCAAGCAGCATCCTGCTGCTTTTTATCTTTATAGCAGTAATAAAATCTTTTGCTGCAATTGCTTTCACGCCAACGCTGCCAGCCTCACTTACAATAAGAGTTCCGGGCGCATCGGGCTGCATGGTGTTCAATAATCTTACCGGGAAATTAAAATATTGTGCAGGCCATATACTTGCAGGATGTAAAATCTTGGCTCCAAAATAAGCAAGCTCTGCAGCTTCATCGAAACTAAGCCTGCTGATAGGTTTTGTTTTTTTTACAATCCTCGGATCATTGTTATGCATGCCATCAATATCAGTCCATATTTCGCAAACAGATGCACCTATTGCTCCTGCAATCAAAGAAGCAGAGTAATCACTGCCACCCCGTTTAAGGTTATCAACCTCACCCTTGGCATTTCTGCAAATATATCCCTGCGTAAGAAAAAGTGTACTGTCTTTATGACGTTGTAATATTTGGGACAATTTTACTTTTATGCTGCCCACCTGCGGCTCACCTGATGGGTCAATCGTCATGAAATCCAACGCTGCAAGCCATACATGAGGAACTTTTTTTTCTTCCAGGAAAATGCTGAAAAGCTTTGTGCTTAATAGTTCACCCTGTGCAAGTATATCCTTATTTAGCGCTTCGCTGAATGATATTTTTAAAATGATGTTCAGGAATTCAAAATGCTCGGCTAATATTCCTTTGGCTTTATTGTAGCTTTCTTCTGATTTTACCAGTTGAAGAATAAAATTCTGATAGTGATGTTCCAGTGCATCGATGCGTTGTTTTGCTGATACACGTTCCCCTTTTGCCAGGCTTTGGCTTATTTCTGTAAGTGAATTGGTTGTACCACTCAAAGCACTCAGCACAACAATTTTTGGCTCATCTTCTTTAGTAATAAGCCGGGCAATTTCATTCATTCTCTCAGGCTTCCCAACGCTCGTACCTCCAAACTTCATTACTTTCATTTCTATTCCTCCGGATTTTTTTATTGCGATTAAGTTGCAAATGTAATATATAGCAGGAATTTTCTCAGGTCATTCATTTTACTATACTTTGAAATTAGAAAAATGCCCTTAGAGCTTCATAACATAACTCCAAATTTATCTCCAAGTTTTTCAAGATCTTCAATCACAGATTTTCCTAACGGAATTCCATTTTTTATTCTTTCTTTTTCAATTTCAATTTCAGGTTCCCCCGGAATATAAACCCTGTCGTGGCCTTCAACAGTTTTGGAAGAACTAAATCTTTTAATCCATTTATCCATGTGCAACTTAAATTCTTCGGCGGGACGAAAAGCATCGATTCGCATAGCTCCAAAAAAATGACCGATTCCCTCTCCCGGCATATTTTCTGGCATTGGCACATAAGCCGGAAACGGCGGCACCCACGGGCCGTAATTTGCTCCACTTAGTATTGCTGAAAAAATATCCACAATAGATCCAAGTGCATAACCTTTATGACTTCCATGCTCTTTATCGCCTCCAAGGGGTAACAACGCTCCGCCATTTTTTAGTTCACCCGAATCTAACGAAGGTTCTCCGGTTTTCGTTTGTGCCCAACCGTTAGGTGCGTTTTCATTCTTACGCTGAAGTATTTCAAGCTTACCGTTCGATGCAGTTGTTGTTGCGAAGTCGGCCACAAAAGGAGACTCATCACCTGCAGGTATAGCAACTGCTATGGGATTAGTCCCGAGCATTCTTTCGATTGAAAAAGTTGGCGCTACAAGCGCCGAAGCATTGGTCATTGCAATACCAATCATATCATGTTGTAAAGCCATCATAGCGTGCGTGCCCGCAATACCAAAATGATTACTATTCTTTACACTTACCCAACCTGTCCCAGCATTTTTTGCTTTATCAATTGCTACCTGCATTGCAAAAGGTGCTACCACCAGACCTAAACCTGCATCTCCATCAACAACTGCAGTAGAAAGTGTTTCATATACAATTTTTATTACCGGGATTGTATTAATTCTTCCAGCTTCCCATAAACGAATGTAGCCCGAAAGCCTTGCTACACCATGACTGTCGACGCCACGCACATCAGCAGAGAGTAAAGAGTTTGCGGCAATTAATGCATCTTTTTCACTGCAGCCTATTTTTAAAAATATTTCCCTGGCAAAAGAATATAATTCTGAATAGCTATAATTTTCCTGCATTAGGTAAAAGTAATAATGATTTTAGATTTTAGATTTCAGGTTTAAGATTTTAGATTTGCGGAGATTGTAAGTATTGCTTATTGCTAATTTACTATTGACTATTTTATGGGAAGAATATTTGAGGTAAGAAAATCAACCATGTTTGCCCGTTGGGATAAGATGGCAAAGCAATTTACACGCATCGGTAAAGAAATAGATATTGCGGTAAAGCAGGGTGGCCCAGATCCTGACAATAACTCGGCTTTACGTCGGTGCGTTATTAATGCAAAAGCAGTTAACATGCCCAAAGACCGTGTGGAAGCGGCTATTAAAAGGGCAATGGGTAAGGATAAAACTGACTATCATGAAATGTTATATGAAGGTTATGCTCCTCATGGCGTGGCCCTGCTAATTGAAACTGCAACAGACAATCCTACAAGAACTGTTGCCAATGTACGCATGCATTTCAATAAAGCAAACGGGGCGCTTGGCACCAGTGGAAGCGTGGCCTTCACATTTAATCATGTTGGTGAATTTAAAATAAAAAATAACAATCTTGATATTGAAGAACTGGAACTGGAACTTATTGATTACGGGCTTGAAGAAATTGGTGAGGATAGCGAAGGAAATATAATTATCCGCACTCCTTTCAATGAATTTGGGCACATGAGTAAAGCTCTTGAAGAGAAAGGTATGGAGCTCATAACGGCAGAGCTTACACGAATTCCTATTAACACGACGGAGCTTCCTGAAGAACAGGTCAATGATGTATTAAAGCTTGTTGATCATCTTGAACAGGATGAAGATGTGCAAAAGGTATATCACAATTTGAAATAATAAGGTTTGTTTTTATATAACGATGTACAATAAAATAATAAAGTTTTCCTGCACTATTTTTTTATATCCGTAATCGAGAACTTGAATCGCTAACGTAACATATCCCTGTTTAAAAAATCATAAATAAGTTATTTATTATTTATGCATTAAAACTCTTCAATGCATCAGGTATATTATACGCAACAACTCTATTGATACAACCACTTAACATAGTTTTTTATCTTTAACCAAATTCATATACATGCATCTTAAGCCGTTTTTACGAGCAAGTGTTCTGTTTGTTCTTATTTCGTTATTCTGTTTTTTTACTTCAAATGCCCAAAAAACAATGGACGATTACTCTACACAATGGAAAAAAATTGATGGTTTTATAAGTAAAGGACTTACAAAATCTGCTCTTGATGAAGTTGATAAAATTTACAATGCTGCTAAAAAAAACAGCAACGATCCACAGATTATAAAAGCATTATTGTTTAAAATAACATTAAAGCAAAATATTGAAGAAGATGCTTCAGTAAAAAGTATTGATACTTTAGAAAAAGAAATCGCGACCTCAAAAGAGCCTGCCAAATCAATTCTAGAAAGCATTGGTGCGCAGATGTATCTTAATTATTTTCAGCAAAACCGCTATAAATTATATAGCAGAACCAATACAGTTAATCTTAATAAAAAAGATATAGCAACATGGACGACTGACGATTTACATAAAAAAATCGGGCAGCTGTATATGGCTTCTATTAAAAATGAAACACTATTACAACAAACAAAGCTCGAACCTTTTGATGCAATTGTTATAAAAGGAAATGCACGTTACCTGCGACCCACCCTTTATGACTTACTTGCCCATCGTGCACTGGATTATTTCAAAAGTGATGAGCGTGATATTACCCAGCCTGCTTATGCTTTTGAAATAAAAGATAAAGAAGCTTTTGCACCGCTATATGGTTTTGTAAAATACAAGTTTAACACAAAAGACTCAGCGTCTCTTCATCATAAAGCACTATTAATTTTCCAA
>JBDTYU010000183.1:0-4003 GCA_040005535.1 Ginsengibacter sp.
TTATGAATAAAATATCGCTTTACATCAGGGATTCTTATAAAGAAATGATGCAAAAAGTAACCTGGCCAAGTTGGGAACAGTTGCAACAATCTACCATGATCGTTTTAGCTGCAACTATTATTATTACTGCAATTGTTGCTATAATGGATTTCGGAATCAATGGTATTTTAAAATTTGTTTATTCTTTATTTAAATAATTATGACAGAAACGAACCATATCGCAGAAGAAATAAAAACTGATGACACAAGAGGAGTAGTTTCTGCAACTCATGAAAAGGAAACCAAATGGTATGTATTAAGAGTTGTAAGTGGAAAAGAAAGGAAAGTGAAAGAGTATCTTGATAAAGACATTATAAGAAATGGATGGGATAAATTAATTCTACAGATTTTTCTGCCTGTAGAAAAAGTTTATAAGGTACAAAATGGTAAAAAGGTGATGAGAGAGCGTAACTTTTATCCCGGGTATGTAATGATAGAAGTTATTGATGGAAAATTGTCTGATGAAATTGTGCAGCACCTTAGCAATCTCACTAACGTAATGCATTTTTTAACAGATGGAAAGGGATCTAAAGGAAATATAATCAGCCTCAGAAGAGCAGAGGTAAATAAAATGCTCGGTAAAGTTGATGAAATGGCTGATGCAGGTGGTATGACAATGAGTGAACCTTTTATTGTAGGTGAAACCATTAAAATTATCGATGGACCTTTTAATGATTTCAATGGTGTAATCGAAGAAGTGACAGACGAAAAGAAGAAACTAAAAGTTCAGGTTAAAATTTTTGGGCGTGCTACGCCAGTTGAATTAAGTTATATGCAGGTAGAAAAAATTTCATAAAAATATTTCGAATAAAAATTTAAAAACCGTCTCATCAATTGCGGATAGGTTTTTTTAGAATCCTCCTCTGGACGGTGTAGAGGTCTCTTCTTTTCGCTTCACCAATAAATACCAATCACCTTCCAATGGCAAATATCCGATGTCATAACAAAAGAAATAAACGTTTCCTTTCTTATTTGTATAAGTGTGTGTAATATATTTAAATTGAAAGCCCTTTTCCAGCAATTTATCTTTGGTTGTTTTGGTCATTTCTTCTGCTCCAAAAAAATTTTCTAAAATTCTTCTATTCTTTCCTAATGCATTATTAATGTTCCTTACAAGATTAATTGTATTGGATTTTAATTGGTTGTTGAAATTATTCCGGCAATAATCATCACAAAATTTTTTATCTGTTCTGCCTTTTATTTGTTTTGAACAGGTAAGACAAAATTTTTTAGTTTCCGCTATCATCCTTATCGTTATTGATTTGTATATGAAAGATAGAATAAATTATTTGAATTGCAAACGTTTACAAACGGTTATATCCAACTATAAACGATTAAAATACGAGTAAGGCTTTTTCAGGATTGCATCTTTGCGGTGTTGATGAAAACAATTAAATCATCAGCTGAAATAAAAATTTTAAAAACAAGTTCATCAAAAAATGATGAGCACAAAACGCAAAGTTATGAATGCTTTAAAAAACAAAGTTCAATTGATCGGAAATTTAGGTAATGCACCCGAAGTGCGCAACACAGAAAGTGGTAAAAAATTGGTACGTTTCTCAATCGCTACTAATGAAAGCTATCGCAATGCCAAAGGCGAGAAAGTTATTGAAACACAATGGCACAATTTAATTGCCTGGGGTAAAGTAGCAGATATTGCCGAAAAATATCTAGCCAAGGGAACTGAAGTTGCCATTGAAGGTAAATTGATGAGCCGAAATTATACAGACAAAGACGGCAACAAAAAATATGTTACCGAAATACAGGTGAATGAATTATTATTATTGGGTAGTAAGGCATCTGCTTAAGTTTATTTTTTGTCCACGGGTTACACATTTCTAATTACTTTGTGTAATCCGTGGTTATCTTTTATTCTGAAAATAAAACAAAATGCAGTGCAAAACATCAACTCAATAGAACGTAATGAAATATTTGATCTTGCTTACCGGTTCGTTACCGAAACAAGTGAAAATATTTTTCTCACAGGAAAGGCAGGTACCGGTAAAACAACTTTTTTGAAATATTTAAAGGAAAACTGTTCAAAGAATATTGTTGTTGCAGCCCCAACAGGTGTAGCTGCCATTAATGCGGGTGGCGTTACATTACATAGTTTGTTTCAATTGCCTTTCCATCCTTTTTTACCTACAAAAAATAACAAAGAGGAGCTTATTACAAAAATCAGGTTTAATAAACAACGGCAACAATTGCTTCGCAAAGTGGAATTACTCGTGATTGATGAAATAAGCATGGTGCGTTGCGATACGATGGATGCTATAGATACTATTTTAAAATCGGTTAGAAGAAATTATACTATTCCTTTTGGTGGGGTGCAGTTATTATGTATTGGAGATTTACATCAATTACCACCGGTTGCGCAACGACACGAATGGAATATTTTAGAGGAATATTATTCGTCTCCTTTTTTCTTTGATAGCAATATTATCAAAGAACAAATGCCATTATTGATTGAGTTGAATAAAATCTACCGTCAAAAAGAAGATTCATTTGTTGCGCTGTTAAATAAAGTTCGCAACAATAATATGAATGCTAACGATTTCCAGGATTTGCATCTTCGATATAATCCTTCATTTCGTCCTTTAATGGAAGAAAATTATATCACACTTACTTCTCATAATAATCAGGCAGACCAAATCAATAGCCGTGAATTACAAAAATTATTATCGTCATCTTATAAATATGAAGCGATTATACAAGGTGATTTTCCAGAGAATAATTATCCCGCCGAAGGTTCATTAATTTTAAAAGTTGGTGCACAGGTAATGTTTTTAAAAAATGATTTAATATTTAAAAGATATTTTAATGGGAAAATAGGAGTAATTAAATCTCTCACTGATGAAGAAATAATTGTAGAATGTGATGGAGCAGATATTTCCGTACTAATAGAAACCTGGGAAAATTCACGATATGTTTTAGACAGAGCTGATGGTAAATTACAACAGGAAACTTTAGGAACATTTACACAATTTCCTTTAAGACTTGCATGGGCAATAACAATTCACAAAAGCCAGGGGCTTACATTTGAAAAGGTAATGATAGATGCAGGCGCTGCATTTAGCAGCGGGCAGGTATATGTTGCATTAAGCAGATGTACAAACCTTGATGGTATTGTATTATTATCAAAAATTCCAGCTGCAGCTATTTACAGCAATAACAATGTTATTAAAGGACAGCAGGCTTTAACGCATAGAGGTTCATTGGCAGAAAGATTTAATGGAGCAAGGCAAATCTTTACACAACAATTACTGGAGGAGATTTTTTCTTTTAATGAAATATCAATCATTATTGATGCTTTATCTTATCAAATTAATGAACATAAGAATAAATTAAATAATGAAGGAATTGCATGGATAGAAAATTTTAAAAATAATTTTTCAGCAAATAAAGCTATTGGCTTAAAATTTATCAACCAGGTTTCTGTTTTAATGAAAGAAGAGCCTTTAATTGAAAAAAATGAAACACTCCAAAAAAGAATCAATGCGGGATCAAATCATTTTGAGCCAAAATTTTATGCTTATCAGCAATCAATTCAAAACCATCCGGTAATTACAGAACACAGGGAAGCTGCTAATATTATCAATGAATATTTAAATCAATTGCTACTTGCTGTTTATACCACAAATTATTTTTTACAATATTGTAAACAGCCTTTTTCAGTTACATCTTTTCTTCAGCATAAATTGAAATTTTCCCAACCGAAATTTAATTTATCTATTTATGCCAGTGGTAAAAGACAATCTTATTCTGATACTCCTAATACTGAATTATATGATGTGGTCAAAAATTGGAGAGACAAAATTTGCGAAGAAACAGGAATGCCAATTTATATGGTGGCAAATCGGGCAACCTTAACAGAAATTGCTACTTATCTGCCATTGAACAAAAAAGATTTGTTTAAAATAAGTGGTTTTGGAAAAGCAAAAGTTGATAAATATGGTGATGATAT
>JBDTYU010000184.1:0-3622 GCA_040005535.1 Ginsengibacter sp.
CGCCAGGCATATTATACTTTATGAAAGGAAATTATTTACCGACAGCTGAAAGATTTTATTAAAAGAAAAATTCTCATTGCGGTTTTATAACGATACCTGCACCGCCTCCGGACGCCAGCCTTATGTTCAGTATTGTTGATGCACTTACAACCATGTGTTGTATAGAATATGCTTCAGGATTATTTTTCCAGTCTGCATCTTTTGCATCTTCATAAATAGTTATGTTGTACTTTTTTCCTTTATCTAAAAAATTTAATGGTATTACAGCATTGCGGCTGTTTTCATCTGTAACAGCACCGATAAACCAATTACCACTGTCCTTTGCTTTTCTTGCAATGGTTACATAATCTCCAGGCTCTGCAGCTATTATTTTTGTATCATCCCAATCAACAGCAACGTCTTTAATAAATTGGAATGCATCCATGTGGGCCTGGTAATTTTCAGGCAGGTCTGCTGCCATTTGCAGGGGACTATACATAGTTACATACAAGGCAAGTTGTTTTGCAAGAGTAGTATGCACCTGTCGTTGCGGAGCAGACGTATTATAACCTTTCAGTTTAAAAATGCCGGGTGTATAATCCATAGGGCCTCCTATTAATCTTGTAAAAGGCATAATCGTTTCATGCTCCGGTAAATTGCCTTCGCTGAAAGCATTAAATTCATTACCTCTACCTGCTTCACAGGCGAGCCAATTCGGATATGTTCTTTGTAAACCCGTAGGCCGCACAGGCTCATGCATATCAATCATCACCCGGTAATCTGCAGCTTTTTGTGCAGCACGCACATAGTGCTGTATCATCCATTGCCCATCATGATGCTCACCACGGGGAATTATTTTTCCTACATAGCCGGTTTTAACAGAAGTGTATCCGTATTTATTCATGAATCGAAATGCAGTATCCATGTACCTTTCATAATTAGTGGCAGAGCCCGACGTTTCATTATGCATGATCATCTTCACACCTTTTGTTCTTGCATAGCTTGTTATTTCTGCTACATCAAAATCAGGATAAGGAGTTACAAAATCAAACACATTTTCTTTCCAAAGGCCAAACCACTCTTCCCAGCCTGTATTCCAGCCCTCAACAAGCAAACCTTCAATGCCATTGCTGGAAGCAAAATCAATATAGTGTTTTACATTAGCAGTATTGGCTCCATGATGTCCGTTAGAAATTATACCACCTTTTGAAGAAAGCGAATCAATATTGTTAGCATAGTTCCAGCCGCTTTTACCTATTTGCATTTCCCACCAAACACCCATAAATTTCATTGGCTTTATCCACGATGTATTTTTTATAACAGAAGGTTCGTTAAGGTTTAATATTATTTTAGATGCAAGAATATCTGTGGCTTTATTACTTACAATAATGGTACGCCAGGGAGTTTTTGCAGGTGCACGCAGGTAAGCTTTATTACCGATCGCATCGGGCACCAGGCTTGATGTTAAACTGTATGTACCGGTGTTTACATGCAATTGCATGGCAGGGTAATCAACCAATGCCGCTTCATGTATATTGATATATAAACCGTCTGCCGTCTTCATCATCAACGGTGTTTGTACAGCATATTTATCCGGGGCAACACGTACAGCAATAGCGGTAGATTTATTTACCATATCGGTATTATCAATCTCACTTAATTTCGAAGTTGTGTATGGATATTCATTTGTATCATAGTCGCCGGGGATCCAGAAGGTTTTATGATCGCCGGTAAGGGCAAACTCAGTGAGCTCGTCGGACACTATAAAATATTTAAGATTTGGCTGGCCCGGAAATTCATAACGGAAGCCGATGCCATCTTCAAAAACCCGAAACACAATATTCAGTTGAAGACCTGGAGAAGACTTTTGTTTTAAATAAATCGTAAGCTGCTTATAATGATTGCGTATGTTTTTTACTTCTCCCCAAACAGGCTGCCACACCTTATCAAAATTCAGGGTATCTGTTTTTATAACTTCAAAGGCTTTATCTGAAGATGTTATGTCTTTCAGCATGAAGCCCATTTTTGAAGGCCTGATAACAAGCTGTTGGTTAAACAACATTTCATAAAAAGGAACTCCTGTTTTATCAAGAGAGAATGAAACCCTTACCTTACCCAGACTTACTGATATTTGTTCTTGTGGCTGGCTGCTGGCGGAATTAGTTGAAAGAAAAAAAAATAAAAAGCCAACAGTTATAATTTTCCTCATAATAAATTTTTATGCCTCAAGTTAGTAGTTGTCTTTAGTATTAGAAAATATTTTCGATTGTAAATTCTATTGGTTACGCTGTGAAAGAGAAACAGGATGTTGGTTAGCTATATATTTATCCATTAAAATATTTTATAGTCAACAATTTTAAGAATAAAGATGTTTAGACAAAGAAGAGAAGAAAAGTTCTAATAAAATCATTCACTGTACATATCTATAAATCTCCTTAAAAATTTGGCCATGGCAAAAGCAGCAAAAAAAATGTCCCAAAAAAAATCACCTGCGAAGAAGGCGGTTACAAAAAAGAATAAGCTTGGTGTAAAAAATTCTTTGGTTAATAACATTAATGCAAAGAAGAAAAAGGGAACATCCAGGCCTAAATCAAAATCAAGTGTTTCAAAAAAAACCTACAGCGAAATGGAGCATAAATGGGAAGGGAAATCGAAGAAAAGTAAATAGATATAATTATAAATCAGGCGGAATACATTGATGTAACAATAAACTTTTAGTTACCTGCAAACATCTCAACAGTTTAATTAAATCTCGAAGTAATGTATTCAACAAGGTTTTCGTCGCTCATTTTATTTGATGTGCTTTCCTTTGTAACAGTATTTTTAAACTGAGCTGTTTCTGCCATGTAGTGCATAAACTGTTCCTGGGAAGTGCCGGTACCTGTTAGATGAACTTCTTCAGCATTTTGCATGTGGGCAAGTATTTCTTTAAAATATTTGTGTTGCAAAGTTTTTTCATCATTGTGTTCATTTTTTTCACTGCTGTTCGGTTCTGCGCCGGCATTGCCTGCATGACCGAGTACACTAAAATTCTGTGCATCTGCATTTTCTCTTCCAATTACGATAGCATGATGTGAATCCATCCATACGCCAAATTGTTTTTTATTCTTTTGAGACATAATATTGATTTGCCTGCAAGGTATCCAAAATTATAACCCAAATAAACAAAAAGGGAATGATGCCAGAATAAGGAAGGAAATTGATAGCTTTTCGCTATGAAAAATAATTAAAAGCCTCGGCGATTAGTTTCAGGAAAAATATTAATTCATGGTACTGCGGGATAGCTTGACCTAAGAAGATGCGGCAGCAGGGTAATAATGAAGATAACAGTAAAGATTAGACGCAATTGCGAATACTGAATTTAATAAATCCTACTCTGCTTTTAAAATCCATCTATCAGGCATTATTGCTATTTCCTGAAGGCCGCGATTTTTGTGAACTTCCAGTTTGATAAAACTGTCACCGATAAACGGATCATCAGTAAATGTTGCACTGCCAAGATATTCACTTTTAAAAAAACAGAAATATTCCCGATCATAAATAAGCTTTTCCATAGAATAGTTTTTAATGGATCATTAGAATTGTATATACCTGGCTATATACTTTATAAGTAACGTAATTTTTATGTAATTATTTTTGAACA
>JBDTYU010000185.1:0-13213 GCA_040005535.1 Ginsengibacter sp.
ACCTTACGGCATCAGATCCTAAGTCTGATGTGTCTACCAATTTCACCACATGCGCATTTGGGGCGGCAAAAGTAATCGATTTAGATTAAAAAAATGCGGGTAGTAAGATTTATTGTTTTAAGTTATTGTGTCGATTTTCATCCAAATAAATTTAAAATCAACAATCTCAATTCTAAAATCAATCTCTATTTTCTACGTAAATTCGTGTACAATGGACACTGTTCTCGAAATCCCAAAATATTCACTAAACGAAGAGGAAGAAAAAAAAGAAATCCTGCGGCATTATCGTGCCCTGTTACGGGTATTAAAACCAAAATTAAAACCTGGAGATAAAGAACTCGTTCGTACTGCTTTTGAAATAGCAGTGGATGCACATAAAACTATGCGTCGCAAAAGTGGCGAGCCATATATTTTGCATCCTTTGGCTGTAGCCATGATATGTGTTGAAGAAATAGGTCTTGGAGTACGCAGTACTATTTGCGCACTCATGCATGATACTGTTGAAGACACCGATATTACTCTGGAAGATGTTCAAAGAGAATTTGGAAGTGAGATTGCAAAAATCGTTGACGGGCTCACTAAAATATCCAACGTGCTTGATGCCAATTCATCGCAACAGGCAGAAAACTTTAAAAAGATTTTACTTACGCTAACGGATGACCCTAGAGTGATTTTAATTAAACTGGCAGACAGGCTTCATAACATGCGAACGCTCGATAGCATGAAGCGTGAAAAACAATTAAAAATTTCTTCTGAAACGGTGTATGTATATGCTCCGCTTGCACACAGGATGGGTTTGTATAATATTAAAACTGAAATGGAAGACCTTGCTATGAAATACATGGAGCCGGACAGTTACCATTACATTGCGCAAAAACTTGATAATACAAAAAGAGAACGTACCCGTTTTATCAATGAATTTATAAAACCTATAAAGGAAAAACTTCAGCAGGGGCATTTTGATTTTGATATTTATGGAAGGCCGAAAAGTATTCATTCCATATGGAATAAAATGAAAAAGAAAGGCATTTCATTTGATGAAGTGTATGACCTTTTTGCCATTCGTGTTATTTTAAATTCTCCGCCTGAAAAAGAAAAAGAAGATTGCTGGAAAGTATACAGCGTAATAACAGATGAATACAATCCTTCGCCCGAGCGACTGCGTGACTGGCTGAGCAATCCTAAAAGTAATGGCTATGAAGCCCTGCACACAACGGTAATGGGAGCACAGGGTAAGTGGGTAGAGGTACAGATACGGACTAAACGCATGAATGATATTGCAGAAAAAGGCCTTGCTGCACATTGGAAATATAAAGAAGGCACCAATGATGAAAACCGTTTTGATAAATGGTTTCACCAGATAAGGGATATGCTGGCAAGCCAGGATACAAATTCAGTAGATTTTTTACAAGACTTTAAGGTATCATTTTTAGCAGAAGAAATTTATGTGTACACACCAAAGGGTGATGTAAAGATGTTGCCCATAGGCGCTTCGGCACTTGACTTTGCTTTTGCTGTACATACTGCTGTGGGCGAAAAATGTATCGGAGCAAAAGTGAATCACAAGCTGGTTCCTATTGGGCATAAACTTCGCAGCGGAGATCAGATTGAAATAATTACTTCGACAAAACAAAAGCCTAATATCGAATGGCTAAAATTTGTTGTAACAACAAAAGCTAAAACCAAAATAAAGGATTCGCTTAAAGAAGAAAAAAGAAAAATTGCAGAAGAAGGAAAATATACCCTGCAGAAAAAAATAGAGAATCTTGGCGCTTCAATGAGTCACTCAAACCTTGAAGAGCTAACAAGTTATTATAAACTTCCCTCCTCACTTGATTTGTTTTATGATATTGCTATAAAGAAAATTGATCTTAAAGAATTGAAGGACTTTAATATTCTGGGAGATAAAATTTCAGCACCAAAAATTCATAAACTTCCCTTAGAAGAAAAGCATGAACCAGAAAATAAACATTATCATAAAAAGGATACCGAACTTATCATTTTTGGAGAGAGCAGTGACAGGATCATGTACACGCTTGCCAATTGTTGCAAACCTATTCCGGGTGATGATGTATTTGGATTTATAACACAAGGCGAAGGCCTTAAAATTCACCGCACCAATTGCCCGAATGCGGCGAGGCTATTATCAAATTACGGGCATAGAGTTGTAAAAACAAAGTGGGTTAAAAATAAAGAAATTTCATTTTTAACGGGTATTAAAATTATTGGAATGGATGATGTAGGTGTCATTAATAAAATAACCAACCTCATAAGTGGTGATTTAAGAATTAATATCAATGCACTTACCATCGAAGCTAAGGATGGCCTTTTTGAAGGAAACATAAGAGTGTATGTTCATGATAAAGATGAACTGGAAGATCTTGTAAATCATTTAAAAAATCTTCCCGGTATAGAAAGTGTTGACCGATACGATACAGAATAGCACCGTGAGTTTTGAGTAGTAAGTAGGCGGTAACAAATGGAGCAAAGGGCAATATGCAAAAGACAATAGGCAAAAGGCCAGGAACAATAACATTGACCAATGACTCAATAACCAATGACCCCCTAACTCCTTACCATTCGCAACCCACCACTCACAATTTCAATTATCTTCGCTGCGATCATGTACAAGTTGGTGCGTAATATTTTATTTTGGTTTGATGCTGAAAAAGTCCATTATTTTTCAATGAATTTTCTGAAGTTCTTTTGTAAAATTTCTTTCATAAGAAAATATTTAAAAAAAATATTTAACCCAACCGGTGAAAACCTGTCACGAAGTTTTTTCGGGCTCTCATTTTCAAATCCAGTTGGGCTTGCAGCAGGCTTTGATAAAAATGCGAAATACTTACATGAGCTGTTGGTACTGGGCTTTGGCTTTATTGAAATAGGTACTGTAACACCCTTGCCCCAGGAGGGAAACCCAAAACCAAGATTGTTTCGCTTGCCGAAAGATAAAGCCATTATAAACCGGATGGGATTTAATAATGATGGTGCAACAATTATTGCCGAAAGATTAAAAAAGTTTCGTGAGATCAATGTACAGAAAGACTTATATAACGTACAGGCATACCCGCAATTTGTTATTGGAGGTAACATCGGTAAAAATAAAAATACAGCCAATGAAGATGCGTGGAAAGATTATGAAACATGCTTTACTGTTTTACATAATTCTGTAGATTATTTTGTAGTGAATATAAGTTCTCCAAATACTCCCGGCCTGAGAGAGTTGCAGCAAAAAGATTCTTTAAAAAAAATTCTTACGCATTTGCAACAATTGAATAAAAAGATGAAAATAAAAAGGCCATTGTTATTAAAAATTTCTCCCGACCTTTTACAAAATGAGCTGGATGATATTATTGATCTGGCTATGGAAATTAACCTCGATGGATTGGTTGCCACTAACACTACAGTAAAACGAAACAATTTAATTTCCACAGGAAATGAAATCAGCAAAGCTGGTGCAGGCGGCCTTAGCGGGATGCCCCTCGCCAGTGAATCGGTCCGCACTGCAAAATATATTTTTGAAAAAACAAAGGGAACAATTCCTGTAATAAGTAGTGGCGGGATTTTTACAGGGAATGATGCTAAAGAAAATTTTAAGGCTGGCGCTAGCCTCATCCAGCTTTGGACAGGCTTCATTTATGAAGGCCCTTCCATTGTAAAAAATATTTGTAATTCTTTAAAATAACTTAGATAACAAATTATAAACGATGGACTATTTATTTACAAGCGAGAGTATAATTAGTTTTTTTATTCTTGTAATATTGGAAATAGTATTAGGAGTCGATAATGTAATTTTTGTAAGTATAATTATTAACCGGCTTCCGGAAGAAAAACATAAACAGGCAAGGCTCTTCTGGGTAGTTCAGGGTATGATTGTAAGAAGTATTTTGCTGTTGGGACTTGGATGGCTTTTATCACAAAAAGGTAAAGCACTATTCACCATATTTGGGAAAGGTTTTGACCTTGCAAGCATAGTAATGCTTGCAGGAGGAGTTTTTCTTATTTACAAATCAGTTCATGAAATTCATCAAAAGCTGGAAGGGGATGATCCTAATGTGCAAAGAGGAAATTTAAAAGCTTTCAGTTTTACACAAGCTGCATTACAAATAATATTGATAGATATGGTGTTTTCATTTGATAGTATTATCACCGCAGGAGGCACAGCTAAACACGTGGAAATAATGATAGCAGCAGTTATTATAGCACTTGCAATGATGTTCTTATTCAGTCCAAAAATTGCTGCGTTTATTCATAAACACCCCACATTTAAAATGCTGGCGCTTTCATTTCTTGTCATGATTGGGCTTAGCCTTGTTGTTGAAGGGTGGGATTCCGAAAAAGCTGAAGACCTTCACTTAAAAAATTATATCTATTTCGGCATGGCATTCTCTTTTTTGGTAGAACTTCTTAATATGAGAGCAAGAAAAAAACAAGTAAAAAGATTAGTACAATTAAATGAGCCAAATCTTAATGAAGATGATATTACTGAAGGGGACGAAGCGAGGTAAGACCTCCAAAGGAGAAGTTTAAGAACACGCTCTATAAAATGTGAGATCTAAAATTTTTAACCAACTTCTCACATCACACATCAATTACAACCCATACTCACTAACGAGCCATATAAACGCAGCCATATTAGCTGCACCAAGATTTAATTCACGTTCACTTACATTTTCAAAAACATCTGTTGCGGCATGGTGAATGTCAAAATACCTTTGGGTATCAGGGATAAGGCCAGCAAGGGCAGCACCAATTTCTTTAAGAGGGCCAATATCAGAACCCCCGCCTCCCTCTGAAAAATCATAAACACCATAAGGATAAAACAAATTTTTCCAGTTCATTATTTTGTTGCGTTGTCCATCCGTTACTTCAAGACTAAATCCACGTGGTGTAAATCCGCCTGCATCACTTTCCAATGCAAAAATGTGTTTTTCTTTTTTTGCTTTTGCTTCTGCAAGGTATGCTTCAGAACCACGGCCACCATTTTCTTCATTTACAAATAATACAGCACGTATTGTTCGTTTAGGCTTTATATTGAGAGCTTTTAACGTTCGCAATACTTCTATGCTTTGCACTGCACCTGAGCCATCATCATTCGCACCTTCTGCCAAATCCCAGCTATCGAGATGCCCACCTACAGTAATAATTTCTTCAGGAAATTCGCTGCCATTTATCTGGCCAATTACATTATAAGCTTTGACGTCAGGCAGCATTTTGCAATCTGTTTTAAACCACGCTTTAATTAAGACATTCCTTTTTCTTAATTCGTTACTAAGATGTTCCGCATCATTTGTACTAATTGCTACTGCTGGTATTTTAGGGAATGAATCGTTATAAATGGTTACACCTGTATGTGGATAGTTGTTTAAATTTATTGCCAGTGAGCGAACAATAGCGCCAACAGCACCATATTTAGATGCCATCGCAGGTCCTTTGGTTCTCGACACCCCGCTTTCACCATAAGCCTTGAAAGTGCTGATGTAAGTAGGGTTCATTTTAAAATTGAAAAAAATAATTTTTCCCTTAATGATTGCTGAGCCAAGGTTTGCAAGCTCCTCCATGCTGCGTACTTCAATTACAGGAGCAAAGATCCCATTAGGTGCTGTACTAACTGAATTACCGAGTGCAGTTAAGTGAAGGGGAAATTTTTTTCCATCTGCAGGTATAATTTCTCCGGCTTCCTTGTTTCCTCTTACCCAATGAGGAACCATACAAGGCTGCAAATAAACAGTATCAACACCAATTTTTCCAAGCATTTGCTGAGTAAGCAATACTGCTTTATAGTGATTTGAAGAACCTGAAAGTCTTGGCCCCACTTGCTTACATAACATCCTTAAGTTCGTATAGGCTGTACCGTTAGTCATGGTTTCATCCACAATTTTCTTCACTAGTAAAGAATCTTTGTTTTGTGAATATCCCGCTATCGAAATAAAAAATAATAATAAAGCAAATGCATTTCTTTTCATAAGAAAATCCGTAAAATTTAAATGAAATTATCTTACCTGTACAACTTTATCAACAATATATCGTGTATCACCACGCCAAAAAAGTGAAGACATTTTTTCTTTATAGTGTATATTAATATCTCTTCCTTCCAGCTTCGATAAGCTATCGGCAACTGTTTGATCGCTCACAGAAAAGTCCCACATATTGTTTACCATAACACCACCATTAACTGAATTTATTCCTCCGAGATTTAACTCTCCTTCGTATGTTTTGAAAATATAACCCTTGTGCGAAAATTTAATAAGGCGTCCTGCACGGTTTCCATCACTGTACGTAAAAGTTACATTTATCAAAATAAAAATAATAAAAGATAATACCAGGATAATTAGTGTCCACATCAAAAATTTTTTCATCAAAATATATTTTCACAAACATAAACAATCCCTTGAGAAATTGCATTTACATAAGTGGTGAAACATCTGCGTAAAAGAAATTGTAATTTGCGCAAAATTTAAAATAGAATACTTCCTTTTGAAAGTATTTTTAAAAAGCTCTGTTCAAATTATTTCAATATGAATATAGGTATCGTTTGCTACCCAACTTTCGGCGGAAGCGGTGTGTTGGCAACAGAACTTGGAAAGGCGCTTGCAGACAAAGGCCACAACATACATTTCATTACTTACCAGCAGCCCGTACGCCTAAACACTTTTCATGCAAATATTTTTTATCATGAAGTAAGAGTTCCTACTTATCCTTTATTTGATTACCCGCCTTATGAAACCGCTTTGGCAAGCACCATGGTAGATGTAATCATTAATAATAATGTTGAGCTTTTACATGTGCATTATGCCATACCTCATGCTTCTGCAGCATATATGGCCAAGCAGATTCTCGCAAAAGAGGGAATACAAATTCCTGTAATTACAACATTGCACGGCACTGACATTACTTTAGTGGGAAGAGATAAAACTTATTCCCCGGTAGTAACATTTTCCATGAACGAGAGTGATGCCATTACTGCTGTTTCTAAAAATCTCCGTGATGAAACGTTTAGAAATTTCAAGATCGAAAAAGATATAGAAGTCATTTATAATTTTGTAGATGTAAAGCGTTTTAACCGAAAACCAATTATTGCTTTTAAACAGGTAATTGCTCCAAATAATGAAAGAATTTTATTGCATGCTTCAAATTTCAGAAAGGTAAAAAGAGTAGGCGATGTAGTAAAAATATTTGCTGAAGTGAATAAGGAAATTCCTTCAAAACTTTTGTTTGTGGGAGACGGCCCGGAACGAACGCATATTGAAGGGCTTTGCCGCGAAAACGAGGCACATAATGATATAAGGTTTCTTGGCCGCCAGGAACAAATGGAAGATATACTTGCAATATCAGATTTATTTTTACTGCCAAGTGAATATGAAAGCTTTGGCCTTGTAGCATTAGAAGCTATGGCGGCGGGGGTTCCGGTAATATCTACCAATGCGGGCGGATTGCCGGAAATAAATATTAATGGTGTTACGGGATTTCTTAGTGATGTGGGAGATGTAAATAATATGAGCAGAAATATTATTAGTATTTTTCAAGACAACAAGGCATTTGAAGAAATGAAAAAACATGCAATTGAACAAGCTCAAAAATTTGATATTGATACGATCGTACCGGAGTACGAAAAACTTTATAAAAAAGTTACCGCATTAGTTAATGCCTGAGCCATTGCTCGGGATTTACATTGCTGCTTTCTTTCATTAATATAAAATCAACTTGTCCTTGCCCTTCATCATTTGCACCGGCTTTCCCTATTATCTGTCCGGTTTTTACATTTTCACCTCGTTGTACACTTGCTGATGCAAGGTTGCTGTACACCGTAAAATATTTTCCATGTTTTATGAAGACGGCCTGCTTATCTTCTATATAACTTACCAGTGTTACTTCACCCTCAAAAACCGCTTTGACTGCTTCGCCAATTTTGGCGCCAATCGTTACTCCGGGATTATCATAATCAATACCTCCTGGTAATTTATTGGGACCAAAGTGAGCTATAATAAAGCCAGATGCCGGCCATGGAAGCGAACCGCGGTTCCTTTCAAAACTTGCATCCAGTGCTTTATCTGCATCTGAGCTTACCAACACGCTTCCTGTTGTCTTAGGTCTTACGGAAGGCTTTACTGCTTTAATATTGGTATTATTATCGGCAGTATTTTCTTTAATATCGGGCTTATTTCTTTTCAACTCTGCCAACCTTGCTTTTTCTTTTTTTGCTGCTTCATTCCTGGCAATTTCAATTTCTCGTCTAATCATGGCCGTTATCATATTCTTCAACTTTGCATCCTGTTTTCTTTTTGCATTCACTTGCGATGTAAGCTCTTTTTGCTGGCCCTTGAGTTTATCAACTATTACTTTTTTTTCCTGTTGTTGCCGTTCAAGTTGTGTCATTTCTTTATCCTGCTCCTGCAACACAACATTTTTTCTTTGTTTGGTTCCTGATAAAATTCTAATCCGCTGTTCCTGCATGTCCTGGGTACGTAAAATATTTTCAGCCTGCATTTCTCTGTAGCTGCGATAAGATTTTAAATAAGCAACCCGCTTTATAGCATCATTAAAACTTGATGCTGAAAAAATGAAATTGAGAAAGTCATAATTACTGCGGTTTTTATACGCATACACCATACTATTGGCATATTCTTTCTTGAGTGTGTCCAAAATGCGAGACATTTTATTTATCTCTTTTTGTGAAAGGAATATGTTAGTATTTAGATTTTTTATTTCTCCGCTGATGTTATCAATAATATTGCCCTGCAGGTCCATTTTTCTGTTGATGAGAGAGAGCTGACCCATATTTACTTTTGCAGTTTTTCTTGTATCATTCAAGGCTTTCTCGGTTTCGGCTATTTCTCTTTTAAGCTGCTCACGCTCTTTTTGTAATGCATCTTTATCAACCGGCTGTTGTGCAAATGCTTTTAAAAAGAGGAAAAGAAATGCTAATGCTGTTATTATTATTTTTGGCATGCGCATGAGTTTTTTGAGTAGGGAATTACAGGTATACATTTATGCAGAAAGCAATAAATTAAAGTAACGTTTATTTTGTTTTATAGTTCCCTGGAACTTTAAAAGGGAATGATAATTCCTTGTTAAACTCATATTGTTTAAATAAGAGGGTGACATCAACCTTTGTTTTTTCAGCAACAGTTATTTCACGATAAGTTGCAAAAGAGACGCCGTTATTTTTTTCATATTCTCCGTAAGTAAGATCTGCCGTACGATTTTGACCAATGTCAATGTCATCAAGTTTGCTTCTTTCTATAAGATTGTTATCGGCAGAAACTGTAAGAAGGTTTTTAAAAAATTTACCAACGGTTCCAATCAGTAAACGATTTTCCGTTTGCCTGTATGCAACAACACTATCGCCTGTATAAACCGGGTTACCAATAATTATATCCTGCAGCGTTGAAAAGTTTAGTGGAATATGTGCAATCTCTTCGATATAATTGAATGAATGGTATTCAACCTTCTTATCGAGTTTATTAATAATGATGATAGTGTCTCTGGTAATAAGAATTTTGAAAGCTTCAATACTAAGGAAAGTTGCATTGATAGAAACCCACAACACACTGTCTTTATACAATCTTACAAAAGCATTAAAGTCTGGTTGTTTACCTTTATTGTCTTCATATTGTACTTTTATTTTTGCAGAAAAGGTTGTGAAATTTATCCTGTTTTTTTCAAGTGATTTTAAAATATTGATAGCGCCCTTCAAAGAATCGGGGTTTATTACTCCCTTGGTTATAAGCACCTGCGTATCTTTTCTATTAATTGCCGTTTGCAATTTTTTAGTTGAACGGCAACCTACAGCCACATATAATAATAAGATGCCAAAAACAATCTTAATTAAATACTTAATCATTGAACATTCATTTAAGTTAAATAGTTCCGGTATGCCCAAACCCACCTTCTCCTCTTAACGACTCCTGAAGTTGTTGCACAGGTTGCAGCAATGCTCTTTCCACTTTTGATATAACGACCTGGGCTATACGCTCTCCATTACTGATGGTTTTTTCCTGGTTAGATAAATTTATTAATATAACCTTTAACTCCCCTCTGTAATCACTATCAATAGTTCCGGGAGAATTTAAACAAGTGATACCATGTTTTATTGCCAGCCCGCTCCTGGGTCTCATCTGCGCTTCGTAGCCATAAGGTATTTCAAAATAAAGCCCGGTGCAAATCATGGCCCTTTCTAAAGGTTGCAGTATAACAGGTATTTGCAGGCTGGCTCTTATGTCCATTCCCGCTGAACCAGCGGTTGCATATTCAGGCAAATTATTTCCTGAAGTATTTATGATCTTTATTACCACATCATGCATTGCCGCAAAGATAGGAATGCATTTCAGCACTTAACAAAATAAAGTTGGTCAATTATTGAACGATGTAAGTAAAGCAGTGGCATAAGCAGCCACACCTTCCTGGCGCCCTACAAAGCCCATCTTTTCTGATGTGGTTGCTTTGATAGAAATTGCATTAACTTCTACAGAAAGAATTTCTGCAATCACTTTTTGCATTTCAGGAATATATAATTTTATTTTAGGTTCTTCGAGACAAACTGTTGAATCAATATTTCCAACTTTATAACCAGCTTCTGAAATGAGCCGGAAAGTTTTTTGCAACAGGATTTTACTGTCGATATTTTTATATTCGTCAGAAGTATCAGGAAAATGAAAGCCAATATCCCCAAGAGATATTGCACCAAGCAAAGCATCGCATATAGCATGAAGTAAAACATCTGCATCACTGTGGCCAAGCGCTCCTTTAGTGTGAGAAAGTTTCACCCCTCCTATCCAGAATTCTCTGCCGGTAACCAATTGATGAAAATCAATTCCAAATCCTATTCTAAAAGACATAATTCATTTTTGATAATCAAATTTAAATTATTGTTTGCCAATTGAAAGTATGCAGATAAAAGATAAACATAAAAAAAACACCTCAATAACAGAGATGTTTTAATTTTTGAATTTAAAATTTTTTAATTATTGTTGTGTAGTACCTACAGCAGTTTCTTTGTCGAGATTAAAGATAAGACTGAAGCGCAATGTGTTTGATAATGGATTACGGTTGATGCCACTTCCGGAAGGAATAAGGTAAGAAAAATTTAAGCCAAACATATTATAGTTCAATCCTGCACCAATTGTAAAATATTGACGGTCACCTTTAGTAGGAGCTTCGTAAAAATATCCTGCCCTGAAAGCGAATTGATTATTATAAGAATACTCCGCACCAACAGAAACCTGGAACTCCCGGATTTCTTCACTAAAACCACCGGGTGCATCCCCAAATGAACTAAACCAGCTACTTAATACACCTTTACTGTGATAGTTTACTAACCCGGCAGAGTCGTCACGGGCAGGAGGCGTAGGTACCAAAAGTTTATTAATATCTAAGCCGAATGTTACTTTGTTGCTCTCATCAAACGCCTTTACATAAGCAACTCCTAAACCAAGATTGGCCGGTATAAAATCTTTCTCCGAGGCGTCATTGGTGTAAGATATTTTTGTACCAAGGTTTGAAAGAGTTACACCCCAGTTTAAGCCTGATCCATTACTGCTTCCTACTGTACCATCGTGAAATACGGAAAGATCTGCTGCAACAGAATTCCCTGTCTTGTAAGTAGAGCCACTTGAAGACTGGCCACTGGCCAAGTTTGAATTAATATATCTGAGAGCAATGCCAATACCAAGCTTGTCGGAAAGTTTACGGGAATATCCTGCATCAAAAGCAAACTCCCTTGGCCTGTACGACTGCAGGTCCATTCCCTGAAAATCGGTGAACTGTATATTACCAAGACTAAAATAACGCAAAGAAGCTGAGATAGCCTGGAGGTTATCTAACTTATAATAACCGGCCAGTGAAGCAAGATAAACATCATTAAGATCTAATCCTTTCAACCATGGAGTATAGGTAACTGCAATAGCCGATTTACTTATACTAAATGGAATTTTTGCCTGGTTCCAGAAAGATGAATTGGCATCAGGTATAGTAGCAATACCAACATCTCCCATGCCACCAGAACGTGCATCGGGTGAAATTCTTAAGAAGGGAACAGCTGTAGTAACTACATTAATGGGTTTTGTATTGCTATTGCTTTGTGCCTTAACGACAAATGCACTCCCCGCCAGCATCACTAATGCCGTTAATTTCAAAGTTGCTTGTTTCATGTGTAATTTTTGCTTAGTTAGGTAGAGCTAAACCTTATAGAAAATAAGTTTTTGGATTTGTAAAAATAAATTTTTTATTTAAATGGGCAAGTAAAATATAAAACCTTGTTGTTTATTAGAACTACACTTTTTGAAAAATAGCGAACAATTACTAAAGCGATAATTATTATACACACTTTAATAAAATCCTTTTAATAAAATCTTCAATCATTTTAGAATTCTATTCAATTTCACATCAACGGTTTAAAGGCATCTTTATTGTATTAAATTGCTTTAACTCAGTATCACAACTAATAAACGGAGATTAACAAATTACACGGAAGGTTTATAATGTATATGCCATGTAAACATTGATCAGACTTGTATTTGTGAATAGTTTGCAAAAGTATTATATCCTTTTAAAAATTGATTTTATTCATAAATTAAAATCAAATAAAGTATTTATATTCGCAGTTACAAAATGTATCCCTAACACAATAAGAAAGAAAACCTTTCGTTAATAATCTGCAAAACGAATGCACATGCTAAAATCAATATCTGCCGGACAATTATGCCTTATTATTCTGGCCACATCTTTTACACTTATTTCATGCCACAAGAGGAAAGACAAATCTTCGGTAACCGGGTGGAATTATGATGATAAGAATTATGGCAACTTCCATGTTCTTAAGGCAAAAGAACAGAAAACCGGCCCTGGTCTTGTCTTTATCCAGGGAGGTACATTTGTTATGGGTGCCAAACAAGAGGATGTAATGGGTGACTGGAATAATATACCACGCAGAGTAAGTGTAAACTCATTTTATATTGATCAAACAGAAGTTGCGAATGTTCATTACCGCGAATATCTTTATTGGCTCGCTAATACATTTGATAACGATACTGCTATAATGAGAATGGCTTTGCCAGATACGTTAGTTTGGAGAAGTGAACTGGCATACAATGAGCCTTACGTGGAATACTATTTCCGTTATCCGGCATACAATTATTATCCTGTTGTGGGTGTAACCTGGGAACAGGCTCATGATTTCTGTATCTGGAGAAGTGACAGGGTAAATGAAAAA
>JBDTYU010000186.1:0-7781 GCA_040005535.1 Ginsengibacter sp.
TCGGTAAAAAAGTTATCGATATCAAGCCCTCTAACCAAAAAATTTCCGTTTCTCTCACAGACTTTTACCGTGGCGTTTATATTTTTCAGCTTCGTGATGCCAAAGAAAATATAGTTGAATCGGGAAAATTTCAGGTTGTTAAGTAAATGCTGCAACTATATTTCTTTTTAAAGACTGAGACCTTTCGCCATTGTGCAATACTATTTCCTATAAGTGTTAGGTTCTTCAAAGCTTCAATGAAACCATATCTTTTTATTCAATTTTATGAAAATTAAATAAATCCTGCAATGGCATTTCTAATGACTCAGCTATTTTTTTTAAAGTACAAATAGTAACGTTTAATTGTCCCCTTTCAATACGGCCAATTTGTTCTGCATGATTGTCCATTCGTATGGCAAGGTCAAGTTGAGTTAATCCTTTTACTTTACGATGTAAAGCGATGTTTTTACCAAGCTCTTTTAAAAATTCCTTATCGAATATATTTTGCACACTGCAAGTGCAGCATTTAAAATATTTTTTTTAAGAACATGTATGTTCTATTATAAAAAGGCTACTTTTAACTCAGAAAATTTTTTATCGCTTTTTATGGCAGAAAATTTCAATACCAACCTTTTAAACGTAGCTGCCTGTTATGTTAAGCGATTAAGAATTCCCATTACTAACACTACTTTAAAACAAAATCTTAAAGAAAATCCATACTACCCAAGCCTTTACGCTCTTAATAATGTTTTCGAAAGATTTAATATTGAACACACCGCCAGCAAGGTGGAGAAAGAGAATTTTGAAAACCTCACTGCTCCTTTTGTTGCTTATTTAAAGAACCAATCCACCGGGAAAGATTTTGTATTGGTTACATCCATTACAGAAAATGAAGTACACTATATTGCTGAAAACAAAAAAGTAAAAAAAGTTACCAAAGAAGACTTTTTAAAAGATTGGGAGAATATAATATTGCAGGCTAACCCTGATGCCAATAGTGGCGAAAAAGATTATCAATTGAATCGTAAAAAAGAGATTGCAGCAACAAATAAAACATACTCGTTTATTGCAGCTTCAGTTTTAATTTTCTTTTCAACCGTATATTTCTTTTTACATTCTTTGCAGGGTAATTTTATAATGACCGCTGCTGTATTGCTGCTTATTAAAATGTTAGGTCTGGCAGTTACCATTTTGTTATTGGTTTATGAAATAGATAAGTCGAATGGTTTTGTAAAAAATATTTGTACGGCAGGTAAGCAAAGTAATTGCGGTGCTGTATTACAAAGTAAAGCTTCCAAAATTTTTGGAATGAGTTGGAGCGAGGTTGGATTCTTTTACTTTGCTTCTACTTTTTTATTTCTATTGTTTCCCTCCGTAACATTTGCAAATAAAATTGCTCTATTATCTATTGCAAGTTGCCTCGCTGCTCCTTATATTTTATTTAGCATTTATTATCAGTGGAAAGTAGTGAAGCAGTGGTGCCCGTTATGCTTAACAGTTCAGGCTGTTCTTGCTATGGAATTAATTTGGAGTATCGTAAATTTTTGGCAACACCCTTTTTTACTGACTACTGGCGGCTATTGGAATATTCTTCTCATCACTGGCTACTGTTTACTGATATCTCTTACCGCATGGTACATTCTAAAACCATTGATTTTAAAAGCAAAAAACGAATCTGTTTACAATGCTGCGTACAAAAGGCTTTTATATAACCCTGAAACATTCAATCATTTATTGCAGCAACAACAACCAGCACCTGATGGCTATCAAAACATTGGTATAACAATTGGGAATCCTGATGCTGCCAATACAATTATAAAAGTTTGTAACCCTTATTGCTGGCCATGTGCAAAAGTGCATCCCGTGCTGGATGAAATTATTCATAATAATAAAAATGTAAAACTGAAACTAATATTTACTGCAAGCAATGATGCAAATGATATTCGTGGAATTATCGCTAAACATTTACTTGATATTAATGCAATGAAAAATCCATTGCAAACACAACAAGCATTGGATGATTGGTATTTAACTGATAAAAAAGACTATGAACTATTTGCGGCTAAATACCCTTTGAATAGCCAATTAAAAAAACAAGAAAAACAAATTGATGAGATGAAGGATTGGTGTAGGGAAGCAAATATAAGGGCAACGCCTACTCTATTTGTGAATGGGAGAAAATTACCTGAAAGTTATAGCGTTAAAGAATTGAAATACATTTTATAAAATAATTTCCTTGTAAGAACTCAGGTAAAAGAATTGTGTACCTGTATAAAGCACAATCAATTTTTAATTTTTTTTATTATGAAACATTTATCAAAAGAAGAGATGAAAAGATTAGTAGGAGGATTGGCGGATGTAACATGCTCCACAGGATGTTCTAAGACAGTTGGTGGTGTGACTTATACTGGCACATGTACAGCCACTACCACGAAGTCAGTGACTGTTTGTGTTTGTAGCATACAAGCTGTTTGTGTTTCCTAACTGTTTCCTGTTAAATCATTGAAAGTAAATCAAGGTGCTGTTTTTATAATTGCAGCATCTTGATTTTTCTAAACATTATTAGTTTCTAATAAATAATAGCATAACAACTACATTTTGAAAGGCCAATTCATTAAACTATCATTTTTAAGTTTCTTATTCAGCAATATCCTTTTAGGTCAAAGGACAATAAATATGTCTATTACTGCTTCAAATTCTCTAAATATTAAAAAACTAAACTTGAGTATAGAAGACGGAATAAACCGATATGATGTTAAACCGCTTTATTTTATAGACAGTATTTTTTTTTCTAAAAAAGTTTACTCCGAAAATCCCGTTTTATGGGTTCTTTATCCAAAGGATTCTACGTCTTTTTGGACAAAGCGCTTTTTAGTATCTGATACTAAAATATCAATTAAATTTAACTCTAAAGAGTCTCATGGAAATCCGATCGCATATTGTGAGTGCACTAATGCTATTGAATATGACAAGTTAAAAGGCTATGGTGAACTACAAAATTTAACCCTCCCAGAACAACAAGTATTTGAAAGCATTTATACAGTTCACCCTGAGGCTCATCCTAATGCTGATTCTCTTCGGGAATTGGAAAAAAAAACAGCGTTAAGTTTTTTTGATAAAAATTTGAATTTTATAAAGGAAAATAACACATTATATTTTTCCTTTCTTCTATTTAAAGAAGAGATAATCCCTGATTTTCTTTTTAGTAATGCTGATACTTTAATAAAAGTATATAACACTTTTCCTATAAATTTTAAAAATAGTTTTGAAGGTAGAGAAATGTTCAATCTTTTGCAAGGAAGAATTTTTACTAAAAAATTTCAATATGCGCCGATCTTTACAAGTACAGATATGCATGGGAAGAAAATTACACTAGCTAACTACAATGGGAAGTACGTTTTGATCAATTTCTGGGCTTCCTGGTGTGGACCATGTTTAAAAGAACTCCCGGTTCTTCGAAAAATACAAAAAGATTATTCTGCTCAGTTACAAATTATTTCTGTTTCATATGATAAAGATGTTATTGCATTTAATAAAGCTGTTAAAAAATATAAAATGAATTGGGTAAATATTTTTGGCGATGAAGACTTAATAAATAAATATGGAAGAACTGTCATTCCTGCATTGTATTTTTTAGATAGAAAAGGTAAAGTTTTATACAACAGTTTCGAAGAAAATCAAAATGAATTATTATCTATCATCAAAAAAGTAATTAAGTAAATATGTATCGGCTTATGTGTGAATTCCAAGAAAGATTTTATTTAGAAAACTTTGTTCATTTACGTGATAAATACATCACCTACTGTTAGGAGACTAATTAATAATTTGGAAATATTTATTATATACTCAAGATTTTTTTAAATTTTATTTCTCTTTAATTCAATGTGAATTCTTTTACCTTCTACCACCAACTCAACGCCATGGATTGCGGCCCTGCCGCATTACGAATGGTGGCAAAGTATTATGGCAAGCATTACAATGCAGATACATTAAGGCAAAAAACAGGAATTAGTAAAGAAGGTGTTTCATTACTCGGCATCAGCGAGACAGCAGAAAAAATAGGCTTCAGAACAAGAGGCGCTCAACTTACTTTAGAGCAATTAAAAGAAGCGACGCTGCCTTGCATTTTACATTGGCAGCAAAATCATTTTGTAGTTCTTCTCTCCTTCTTCGTTCGGAGAGGGAGCCGGGGGGTGAGGCTTGCAGACGCCGCCAAAGGCATACTAACGTATAGCATAGACGAATTTAAAAATCATTGGATTTCTTCTGAAACAGAAGAAAATGAACAGACGGGTATCGCATTACTCTTAGAACCAACACCATCTTTTTATGATGAAGAAGGAGAAAAAGAACATAAGCTTAGTTGGAAATTAGTATTACAATACCTGGCACAAAGCAAATGGCAGATCACACAAGTTTTTGCTGCTCTCGTCATTACTTCCTTAATACAATTAATTTTTCCTTTTCTTACGCAAAGTATGGTAGATACCGGCATTAATGCACAGAACCTGCAATATGTAATTATCGTTTTAATAGCACAGCTAATGCTTACGTTTAGTAAAACGGTGGTTGAGTTTATTCGCAGCAGGCTGCTGCTGCGGATTTCCAATATTTTAAATTTGCAGATACTTTCTGATTTTTGGATAAAGCTTACGAAACTTCCTCTTTCCTATTTTGATGCACACCATACAGGAGACACTTTACAAAGAATCGGCGACCATAAGCAAATACAAAATTTTCTTACCGGCACCGCCTTAAACACTTTATTTTCTGTTTTTAATTTTGTTGTGTATGCCATAGTGTTAGTAATCTATAATGTGGAACTGTTTTTTATATTTTCTATTGGAAGCATTATTTATTTTGTATGGATACAGTTTTTTTTAAAGGTTAGACGCAAAATTAATTATCAAACTTTTCATCTTTCTGCCAAAGAAAATAATGCTACGCTGCAACTGATACAAGGCATGCAGGAAATACGGCTCAACAATGCGGAGAAGCAAAAACGCTGGGATTGGGAAAACATTCAGGCATCTGTTTTCAAACTGAATTTTAAGAATCTTAATTATAGCCAGTGGCAGCAGGCAGGGGCCACATTAATTAACCAGGTACAAGACATAGCCATCAGTTTTATTGTGGCAAAGCTCGTAATAGATGGCAGCCTTACTTTAGGGGCCATGCTTGCTGTACAATATATTATCGGGCAGCTAAGCGGCCCTGTTAGTCAGTGGGTAGGTTTTGTACAAAGTGCACAGGATGCTAAAATAAGCATGGAACGTTTAAACGAAATTCACCAGTTAGATGATGAAGAAGATCCGAAAAAAATTTATAACAATCATCTGCCAGAAGATAAGAGTATTCTTCTTAAAAATTTATCGTTTACCTATCCGGGTGCAGGAAATGATCCCGTACTTAAAGACATTAATCTTTATATTCCTGAAGGAAAAGTAACCGCAATTGTAGGTGTTAGCGGCAGTGGCAAAACAACTTTGCTGAAATTACTTTTAAAAATTTACGAACAATATGAGGGTGAAATAAGAATTGGTGCAAGTAATAACGGCGTAGCGTACACGAAAAATAAAAGAGATGGATTGCGTTTTGAAAACATAAGCCAATCTTACTGGCGGCAAATATGCGGTGCAGTAATGCAGGAAGGCTTTATTTTTAATGATACCATCGCCAGAAATATTGCAGTTGGTGAAAATAATATTCAATACAGCCGGTTAATGAGTAGTTGTGAAACAGCGAATATTTTATCTTTTATAGAAAGCCTGCCCAATGGCTTCTATACACAGTTAGGCGCCGAAGGTGTTGGATTAAGCCAGGGGCAAAAGCAACGACTGCTTATAGCACGAGCCGTTTATAAAAATCCGGATTATCTTTTTTTTGATGAAGCCACCAATTCGCTTGATGCCAACAACGAAAAAGAAATTGTAGAAAACTTAAATACATTTTTTAAGGGCAAAACAGTAATTGTGGTAGCACATCGTTTAAGCACTGTTAGAAATGCGGATAAAATTGTAGTGCTGCACCAGGGAAAAATTGCTGAAGAAGGAACACATGAAGAATTGACTTTTATAAAGGGAAAATATTATGAACTAGTGAAAAATCAATTGGAGTTGGGGATATAGGCTACACGTCATTGTAAAAAGTTTCGTGTAGAGTGTTTGTATTCAGAAGATGCTTCCGAAAACTTTGTGGCAATCTCCTTGAAAATGCTATTCCAAGGAGATTGCTTCGCCGCAGAGAATGTATTCAACTCAAATCTTTATGAGAGCGGCTCGCAAAGACGAACACAACCGACTCACGTTCTATGGAAAGTTCTCGTGTAATGCGGGCAAAAAAATAAATTATGTTACAAGATCAAAGTATAGAAAACCAGGATAATACAACTGAAAACCTTTCGCAAGCAATTGTTTCCAAAAGTTTTCACCATCGGTCTGATGCGGCACAGGAAATCATCAGCCGACGACCTGGCTTTATTGAAAAATGGGCGCTTCTGTTGTTCTTATGTATTTTACTTTTATTATTTGCAGGCACATGGTTTATTCGTTATCCCGATATTATAGAAACCCGGGGAAACCTAACAGCTAATAATGCCCCTAAAGAAATTGTTGCCTTACAATCCGGCAGATTAATAAAACTTTTCATAAAAAATGGAGGACAGGTAAAGAAAGGAGATATGATTGCATGGATCGAAAGCACTGCTAATACCAATGAAGTACTCGACCTTTCTGTAAAATTAGATAGCAGTATAGCATTACTTACTCATGAAAAATCAAAAGAGCTTGCTGATTTATTTAAAATTCATTACCAGAATCTTGGCGAGATACAAGCACCTTATCAAACATTTACCACGGCTTTACAACAGTACAATGATTACATCGTGAATGGTTTTTATGTTCGCAAAAAGTCTATGCTTGTAAATGATATGAACTCAATAAGGCAAATGAATGTATCTATAGGACAACAAAAAAATTTAATTCAGCAGGATGAAGACCTTTCACAAAAATCCTTTAAAATGAATGAATACCTTTTTAAAGAAAAAATTATTTCCGCAGACGAATATAGAAATCAGAAAAGCAAACTCGTAAATAAACAAATGGCAATACCCCAGTTAAATGGAAATATTTTATTGAATCAAAATCAACAAAGAGATAAATTAAAAGAACTGGAACAATTAGAGCATGATGTTAACCAGCAAAAGATAATTTTTGAACAAGCATTACAAACATTAAAAAGTAACGTAGATGACTGGATACATAAATACATTATTCAAACACCGATAGAAGGAACCATATTTTTTGCTTTACCTCTTCAGCAAAATAAATATGTAGAACAAGGAAAACTATTAGGTTACATTAATCCACCCGATAGTAAATTTTATGCTGAAATTTATTTACCTCAGAACAACTTGGGTAAAGTAGATACGGGAATGCAGGTGCAGCTTAGGTTTGATGCGTATCCTTACCAGGAAACAGGTTTTGTAAAAGGCAAGCTGGATTATATTTCCAACATATCTTCTGACAGTGGTTTCTATGCAACCGTACGTTTAGATAATGGCCTTGAAACCAATTTGAAAAATAATATTCAATACAAAAACGGACTTAAAGCGGCAGCAATCGTTATCACCAAAAATATGCGCTTGCTGCAAAGGCTTTATTATAATATTGTAAAAGCAACTTCTGTGGGAAAATAAAGATTTAATTCAGGAAATTAAATGATGCTGTTTATTACAGGAAAGCCTAAAATTTTACAATTTTAATTTCACAAAATTCACTTGATCAAAAATGGCGGGATTTATC
>JBDTYU010000187.1:0-5527 GCA_040005535.1 Ginsengibacter sp.
GGCAAAAATTTATTTGAACAGGATTTTTTTAAAGCGCAGTTAAAAAGACTTCGCAAAGACGATCTAAAATATTCCTACACAAAAATAACCAATCATCAGGATGCGCAAAAGCTTGTTGACAACATACATAACCTGCTTAGTAATGATATCAACATTGTAGTTTATAATTTTGTTGATATGCTTAGTCATGCACGTACAGAAATGGAAGTGCTTAAAGAGCTTGCTGCAGATGAAGTTAGCTACAGAAGCCTTACAGCATCATGGTTTGAGCATTCACCGCTGCACCAGGCATTAAAGAAAATTTCAGATAAAAAATTAAACCTCATTGTTGCAACCGATCATGGAAGTGTACGGGTGAATACACCGCACAAAGTTGTTGGAGATAAACAAACTACAGCCAATCTTCGTTATAAGCATGGCCGTAATCTTAATTACGATCCAAAGGAAGTATTGGCATTTCGTGATCCACGCCAGGCAGGCTTACCCGTTCCCAATATAAATTCATCATTTATTTTTGCAAGGCAGGATGGATACTTATGTTACCCAAATAATTATAATCATTTTGCAAATTATTACCGTAATACATTTCAACACGGTGGTGTAAGCCTTGAAGAAATGATTATACCTGTTATACGCATGACAACTAAGGTGTGATATATTTTATTGAAAAAAGTTGACCTATTTTTGTCTGAATTAATAGTTGATGAAGTATAACCAGGCAACCTTAAAAAAATTAGAAAATATTCTTGATGAAAGTGGATATATTGTTCGATATGAACGTGGTTCCTTTCAGAGCGGGTACTGTATTCTTGAAGATAAAAAGGTTGTTGTTCTTAATAAATTTCTAAATCCTGAAGGAAGAATTAATACTTTGATGGATCTTATTCCATCTGTAAAGTTGAGCTATGACATGCTTACAAAAGATTCTCAAAAGTTGTATGATGAAGTGATTCATCAAAACCAAACATTGGAGAAATAAAAAACTTCTTTCTATAATTCTCTTTATATTTTTTTAGCTTTGATTAGTGAGTCATCCCAATTTAACCATCACATTTCTTGGCACCGGAACCAGTGGTGGCGTGCCAATGATAGCTTGTCCCTGCTATGTTTGTTCGTCTCAAAATGAAAAAGATAGACGATTAAGAAGCAGTATCATGGTTCAAAGCAACACGACAACCCTTGTTGTAGATACTACGCCCGATTTTCGCACACAAATGTTGAGAGAAAATGTAAGAAAGCTTGATGCAGTAATTTTTACTCATTCGCACAAAGACCATATTGCAGGACTGGATGATGTAAAAGCTTTTAATTTTTTTCAGCAAAAGCCTATGGATATTTATGCGAATGCACTTACGCAGGAAGCCTTGAAAAGAGAGTTTATGTATGTCTTCGCAGATAAAAAATATCCTGGTATTCCAAGCATTAATATGCATACAATTACGAATGAAATGTTTACGGTAGGCGATATATCTATAACGCCAATTCTTGTTTATCATTTACAAATGCCGGTGCTTGGTTTCAGGTTTGGAAATTTTAGTTACATAACAGATGCCAATAGAATTGATGAAAGCGAAAAAGAAAAAATTAAAGGGACCGAAACGATTGTTTTAAATGCGCTTCGCAAACAAGAGCATATCTCTCATTTTAGCTTACAGGAAGCACTTGATTTAGTAGATGAAATGAAAATACCCAATGCTTACTTTACCCATCTGAGTCATCAACTGGGAACTCATGAAGAAATTAATAATGAACTGCCTTTAAACAGGCAACTGGCGTGGGATGGATTAAAGCTCAAATTCTAAAAACAGACTTGCATCTTCCTGATTTGTTTAATGGAGTTATTTGAGTATTTTAATGTAAACATTTCAAATGTGGAGGCACTTTTTACACGACTATTTTATTTTCACACGTAAAGAAAGAACAGGTATAATTTTTATTGTTTCAATTCTGGGTTTTTTTATTCTGATTCCTTTTGCCTTTCCATTTTTTTTAAAGCAAAAACAATATAGCCACAAAGAGTTTGAAAGTGAAATCGCCCGGCTAAAAACTGAAGCAAACGATTCTTCAAAAAATAAAAGTTTTTCCAGAAGTTCCGGGAATGAATTTTATGATGATTATTCTCCATCGGGAAAGAAAAATTATGAACGTATTAAAGCGGAGATTTTTTATTTTGATCCAAATACTATTTCTTCCGAAGACTGGAAAAGATTGGGGGTAAGAGATAAAACAATAACAACTATACAAAAATATCTTTCGAAAGGGGGAAGATTTAATAAGCCGGAAGATATTAGCAAAATCTGGGGCCTGTCTGAGGGCGATCAACAGCGTTTAATCCCATACGTTAGTATAAAAAGCATAATCCATGAATCTGAAACTTTTGTAAAAAAGGAATATTCAAAACCCTCTTCTTTTTATACCCCTAAAGCAAATCAACCTGTAGATGTAAATCTTGCTGATACAACGGAGTATATAAGCTTGCCTGGAATAGGAAGTAAATTATCACAAAGAATTATTGCATTTCGCAACAAGCTAGGAGGCTTTTATTCTGTTAACCAGGTTGGAGAAACTTATATGCTCCCGGATTCAACTTTTCAAAAAATAAAATCCCGGCTGTTTATTAGCAATAGTACGGTGAAACAAATAAATATAAACTCAGCTTCAGCAGAAGAAATGAAAGCACACCCATACATAAGGTATATAATCGCCAACGCAATATTTCAATACCGTCAGCAGCATGGAAATTTTAATTCTGTTGTAGAAATAAAAAAAATTATGCTGGTAACTGATGATATATATAATAAAGTAGCTCCATATCTTTCAGTTCAATGAATATATAAAAAATAGTAAAACAAAATTTTAACTGCAATTGCAAACTAACGATCGTTAGTATTTATTTATTTCGGATTATATTGCAACAGGTTAAATAAAAAAATATGGATTTTAAAAACAGTGAAGTTACTGAGCAGGTAGCGCAAACTGCAAGAGATTTTGCGCAGCAACATATTAAGCCTTACCTGATGGATTGGGATGAAACACAGGAGTTTCCTGTTCATATATTTAAAGAATTGGGCAAACTTGGTTTGATGGGTGTATTAGTACCAGAAGAATATGGTGGTGCCGGATTAGGGTATCTTGAGTATAGTATTATCATCCAGGAAATTGCCAAAGTTTGCGGGTCAATCGGATTATCGTTAGCGGCACACAACTCTTTGTGTATAGGTCATATTCTTAATTTTGCAAATGAAGAACAAAAAATGCAGTACCTCCCAAAGCTTGCTACAGCAGAATATATTGGAGCCTGGGGCTTAACTGAACCTAATACAGGGAGTGATGCGGGCAATATGCAATGCGTGGCAGAAAAGGATGGAGATGAATGGGTGATTAATGGAACTAAGAATTGGATTACCCATGGCAAAAGCGGTGATGTAGCAGTAGTAATTTGCAGAACAGGAGAATCCAGGACTAAAGATAATTCAACTGCGTTTATAGTTCCCCGTTATACCAAAGGTTTTGCCGGGGGAAAAAAGGAAAATAAATTAGGAATGCGGGCAAGCGAAACTGCAGAGATGATATTTAATGATTGCCGTATTCCTGATTCTGCAAGAATGGGAAATGTAGGGGATGGATTCAGGCAAGCGATGAGCGTACTTGACGGTGGGCGTATTTCAATAGCTGCATTAGGTCTTGGCATTGCAAAGGGCGCTTATGAAGCATCACTTCAATATGCTAAAGAAAGACACCAGTTTGACCAGCCTATTGCGAACTTCCAGGGAATTTCATTCAAGCTGGCAGATATGGCTACTGAAATAATGGCTGCAGAATTATTAATTAACCAGGCATGCAATCTCAAAATGCGTGGTGAAAATATCACTAAAGAGTCTGCCATGGCAAAATATTATTCCAGTGAAATAGCCGTAAAAATTTCAACAGATGCGGTACAAATATTTGGAGGTTATGGCTACACCAAAGACTTTCCTGTTGAAAAATTTTATCGCGATAGTAAACTATGTACTATCGGTGAAGGTACAAGCGAAGTTCAAAAGCTTGTAATTGCCAGGGAAATATTGAGATAAAATATTCAGTAAAATCGTAGCCTTGTTTTGTTTATTTTAAAATTAATAAAGCCAAGATTTTCAAATCCTATACAATTAAATTTTTCTATAAGCGTTTTACTCACATTAACACAACATTCAATAAATATTGATTACTGTTGTAAAATTTAACCCTCAAAAAAACAAAATGAAAAAAGTATTTTTATTTGCAACAACTGTTATTTTATTAGCCTCAGTTTTATCTTCATGCAAGAAAGATAAAGCCGAAACTACTGCGCAAAAAGTGCAACATAATTGGACTATTGTTAACGAGATAGACAATTTTCATGACGCAAGTGGTGATCATATTGACACAATAAACGGTGTAGCAGGAGATTTTATAAATTTCAATTCAAATGGAACTGTTACTTCTCATTTCGACGGATCAGACGATAGTGGTAATTATTCATTATTAAACGATACCCAAATATCAATTAACGGATTAACCTTTACAATAAAAACCCTTACCGATTCGCAATTAGTGCTGTATGTAAAAGATGTTATATCTTCTGACGAATATGACGAGGAAACAATTAATTTGAAAAGGTAATAAACAAAATCATAGATAATAAAAACCGGCTAACTTGGCCGGTTTTATTTTATACCAATTCTACAATTAAACTCTTTTATCTTCCCCAAACACTCCACCCAATTTATCTTTAGCAAATTGTTCAACTTTCTCTCCGGTTGCTCCGGGAATAAAATCAGAAATTTTGTCTAAAAAATCTCCACCATCATGAACAGGAGTATTAGCTTCTTGTAAATCACCAGGAGTTGTTGCTGAAACTGAAGAAGCGGTGCCAGCCGGAAAAAGATTATCAATGGCACCTCCAACCATAGGAAATTTTTCTTTAATAAAAGTTGTAATGGTATTTAAAATACCATGAGACTGTTCGGCGCTGAGACCATGAACGTTTTGCAATTTCTCGATGAGTTCCTGCATGTTGTAATTTTTAAGTGTTTAAATGGTTTACTTCACAATTTATATAAATTCTTTAGAAAGATTGTTCTTTACTTTTTGATTTTTCTTTAAAAGCTTATTATCAATTCCGACAGCTATTTTACATGTTTTCTATGATACCTGCAATACCCTGGCCACCGCCAACACAAGCCGTTACAATGCCATATTTTTTATTTAACCTTTTCATATCATGTATTAGTTGAATGGTAAGCTTAGCACCTGTGCAGCCTAGTGGATGACCTAATGCAATTGCCCCTCCATTGATATTCACTTTCGAAGAATCGAGTTCCAGTGTTTTAATAACAGCCAGTGACTGTGAAGCAAAGGCTTCATTCAATTCTATTAAATCTATTTGCGATAAATTCATTCCGGCTTGTTTTAAAACTTTAGGAACGGCTTCTACAGGGCCTATTCCCATAATGCGGGGATGCACTCCTGCACTTACGCATGATACCAGGCGGGCAATAGGTTTTAG
>JBDTYU010000188.1:0-7093 GCA_040005535.1 Ginsengibacter sp.
TATCGGTTATGAAAAAGAAATATTTTATAATACTTATGATACTCTTTGGGTTGAAATTTACCAGTTATGCACAAGACAGCATACGTACGAAGAATGATAAGCCGGGCACACCGCAATCGCTTAGAACGAATGATAATACTCCCCGAAACCGGGAACATTTAATTAACTCTAACAGAACTGCCAATCAGTCCATTAATCATGAAGCTACTGAAAGTAATAAAGTAAACAATGCGAAAGAGCAAACTATTATAGCTGATCCTAATACAGGCAATGGCGTAGGAGCCCCCAAAACTCCTATAACAATTATTAATCAGCCTGCACCTGCTGCCAGCCGTACAGATAGTATAATTAAAAATAATGCCATAAGTAATGGAAAAAGTAATGCTACAAATCCTATTCGAAAATAGTTTGTAAATACTTGAAATTACGCTTGAATGGAGCTTCCATTATTTGCCTGTCATTATGTGAGCATCACAATATAACAGGTAAATAATATCTTAATCATCCGTGTTTTTTAAGGCCTATTTTTTTAGCGAGTATAAAACGAACATTACCCGTTGGCAGAAAATATTCTTTAGACGAAGATGCACTTCCAGTATATAAAGCATTTCCGGTAATATTGGCACTTACGCTCCATGTGCTGCTATTGTAGCCTAAAGCTCCTTTATACACACCTCCCGGAAGCACACTGGTTTTTTTCTTTTTAGTACCAGCATTTTCCTCAGACGAAAAATTAAGATCGAGACTACCAATGGCTGATCCGGTTATAAAAAAATTTTTATGTATTACTAACGTATATGCATAGCCGATACCCGGCCCTATGCTAAAAAAATTAATTTTATTAATTCCCGCTTGCTCAAAGTTATTACTCACCTTACCTGGAATAAGCGCACTGTCTCCTTTTACACTTCCATAATAAGCTTCTCCCCCGTAAAGTAAAGAGCCCGCAGATTTGGTTTGCCAGTCATTTTGCGTAAGTGCAGCCCGGTAAGAAAATTTATTCGCATTAGGTACACGAAAAACAGAAAAACCAATTACATCCCTTTTAATATCAGGCCGCTGATAGTAATCAACTAAATTAAGGCCATTCTTACCTTCTGGATCCAGGTAAAAACCTTTTCGAAAAGTTCCCAACAAATCAATTGCCCATTTGCGGGGATAAAGATGAAATTGAAAATCCAAACCTTTTGTTTTTCCTTTGCCCTGATCCTTATTAAGAAAACTGAAACCGTAAGACAGATTGAAAGTGACAATCCCGTAAGTGAACCCTATACCCAGATTTAATGTTGAATTGGTCTTGTAATTAATATCTACATTGTTTTTAGAAGAAGAAATTGTGATCGGGGCAAATTTTTGCGAGAGATATGCCCTAAGCATTAATTTGTCAGGATAAGTAACATAATAACCATTATCAATCGAAATCTTTTTTTGTGCAATACAACAATTGGGGATAAATGCCAATAGAAAACATGCGCTAAAAAATAAGCAGGAATAGTTTTGGAGCTTTGTCATCTTTTTAATCTTTGTGTTTACAAGAGTTTTGTTTTAAGTACAAAAATATATTTGTTATTTAATATTCATAGATAAATCGGGAATATTTAGGGTGAGGAGCAGTTTTTTTCTTACAACTTGAATTAGTAATGAAAGATTTTAGTTTGAATTAAAATTAAATGAACAATTATTTTTTAAATTGAGAAATATGATTACTAAACATTTTTAAAAACCAGGTAATGAAATTAATTATACAATCAGGGAGATACTTATATGCAATAGCTATAATCGCTTTTGGCATTGAACAATTTATCACAGGTAATTTCTTAACCGGATTATTTCCCATTCCTGCTACCGTGCCGGCAAGGCTACTCTGGGTTTATTTTACCGGAGTTATTTTCATTGCTACCGGCGTCGGTATTATTACTAAAATAAAAACAAGATTAGCAGCTATTGTATTATCAATACTTTTATTTCTACTGGTATTATTTCCGCACTTATATAATTTGATTGCTAATATAAAAGATCCCCGTGTATGGACTGCAATGTTTGAAACTGCAGCGTTATGCAGTGGTGCTATTATGTTAGCAGGAATATTTTCAAATAGTTCTTCACCCGGCAACAGCCTGAAGAATGCACCTGGTAAATTATTTGTAACAGGCAAGATACTTTTCGCAATATCATTAATGGTTTTCGGTATTCAGCATTATATGTATATTGATTTCATCTCAACGCTCATACCTGCCTGGATTCCGTTGCACAGGTTTTGGCTATATCTTGTTATGATCGCTTTTTTTGCTTCTGCAATCAGCATCTTTTTAAACATACAGGTACGCTTATCTGCAACTTTATTAGGCAGTATGTTTTTGATTTGGGTTCTTACGCTTCACATACCTTTGGTGATAACTCACGTACATGATGAAACGCAGTGGACTAGTTTATTTGTGGCATTAGCAATGTGTGGAATATCTTTTATATTAGCGGGCGCATTCAATAAAAAGTCTATTGCTTATAATTCAAAGTTGAATTAAGGGATAAAGCCACGTTTTTATTCTTGATATCTTTCAGCACTTGAGCTAGATCATTTTTTTTATTAACTTACCCAGTAACATCAGCCCATAATCTACATCATCACTCCAGGGCTTACCAAAGCTGATTCGAACGCAATTGGAATAATTAAAGCCAGAGGAAAATATTTTGCCGGGTACAATGGAAATATTGTCTCTCATTGCTTCACTGCGCAGTTTGAAGGCGTTAACTTTTTTATTGAGTTCAAGCCATAATATAAAGCCGCCATGTGGCCGTGAAACTTTTGTGTCTGCCGGAAAATATTTTATAATTGCCTGAACATATCTGAGGCTTTGTGTATGCAAAGCTTTACGAAGATTTTTTAAATGATATTCATAACGGCCATACTTTAAAAAATGTGCCATTGCTGCCTGTGTAATTGTGGGACAACTGATGTTATGTATCCTTTTCATCTGATTTACCTGTTCAAAAAATTTTCCTGGAATTGCCCAGCCAATACGGTAACCCGGACTAAGAGATTTGGAAAGAGATGAGCAATGCATTACTAAACCTTTCTTATCAAAATATTTGCAGGTCTTTGGACGGTTTCTTCCGAAATACAGTTCTCCGTAAATATCATCTTCAATTAATGGAATGTTATGTTGTGTTATGATCTCTGTTAATTTCTTTTTATTTTCATCTGGCATGCAACTTCCCAAAGGGTTATTAAAATTGGGGATTACAACACAAGCTTTAATTGAAAATTTTTTTATCGCCTTCTGCAAATTATTAAGATCAATTCCTGTTAACGGGTCAGATGATATTTCAATTACTTTTAATCCTAAACTTTCTATAGCCTGGTAAATACCAAAATAAGTTGGGGATTCTACTGCCACTGTATCACCGTAATTTGTTACGGCTTTTAAACACATTGTTATAGCTTCAAGACAGCCCGATGTAACAATTACTTCATCAGGTTTAACTTTACCACCCCAGTTAAAAGCCAGTTTTGCAATTTGTTTTCTTAGTTCAATATTACCTTGTGTATGTTCATAATTTATACAATGATTTTTAGTATTACGCAAAGCATATACAACTGATTTATTAATCTTTGCAGCTGGTAATAAAGATGGATCAGGAACAGCTAATGCAAAATTCATTACACCGGTTGCTGCAATATCTGTATAAATAGAAGAGATCATTTCCTTCACAGTCACATCATGAGAAATTGCATCAGGTTTTACAGGTTCAGGTAATTGAGGAAAACGCCGGTGGTTAAAGCGAACATAATATCCTGATTTAGGTCTTGCTTCAATCAATCCCCTTCCTTCCAAATGATAATATGCCTGGAAAGCAGTGCCCATACTGATTCCATACTCATTGCTTAATACCCTCACAGAAGGCAGCTTATCTCCGATGCCTAATACTTCTTCGGCTATCATTTTTTCTATGCCATCTGATACCTGCATGTAAAGATGATCATCTGAATATAATTTTGTTTTTGCCATAATAGTGTCAATTGTGAATGGTCAATGATCAATGGTGAAGCTCTGTAATCATTTGAGCACTTATTATTCCTTCACCCGCTCGCCATCTGATATAGTCAAAATTACTAAAACTGAATCTGTTTTTTCATAAAAAATTTTACCAAATTTGTGATGTCAGTTTTAAGTTTTCGTATGAACTCAATAAAAATCATAGATTATGAGTCAAAGCATCAGTCATACTTTGAAAAGTTTAACCGCTTTTGGATAGAGAAATATTTTCACATGGAAGATCTTGATGAATTTGTTTTAACGAATCCTGAAGAAGCAATATTAAAGCCTGGTGGCGCTGTTTTAATGGCTTTATATGATGAAGCAGTGGCAGGAACTGTAGCGCTAAGAAAAGTTGACAATACAACTTATGAGTTCACGAAAATGGCTGTTGAAGAAAACTTTCAAAGAAAAGGAATTGCTGAAACATTAAGCTACGCAAGTTTTAAAAAAGCAAAAGAACTCGGCGCTCGTGAAGTGATCTTATATACAAATAGTATTTTAAAACCAGCTATTCATTTGTATGAAAAAATTGGATTTAGACATGTCTCTCTTGGGATAGGGGAATATAAAAGATCGGATGTAAAAATGACAATTAAAATCACACAAGAAATTATTGTAAACCCCGTCTGAACGGTTTTCCGGGCAGGCATTAAATCATAGTTAGTATGGAACTTATTGCAGACATTCCGGTACATAAAATAAATCATTCCGGAATTTATCAGGTGGATTTTAATAATCTTGAATTTGGTAAATATATTTCTGATCACATGTTGGTATGCGATTATGCGAATGGTGAATGGGGTACACCTCAGATATTGCCTTATGCAAATTTATCTATGAGCCCTTCAGCATTGGCTTTGCATTATGGGCAAACAGTCTTTGAAGGCATGAAAGCATTTCGCACTGAAAATGGAATGATTAATATTTTCAGAATGGAAAAACATTATGAGCGTTTTGTAAAATCGTTGGAAAGGATGTGTATGGCTGTTGTACCAAAAGAAATTTTTATGGAAGGTTTGTTGCAACTTGTAAAGCTGGATAACGAATGGGTGCCTTCTGCAAAAGGGAGTGCTTTATATATACGTCCATTTGTTTTTGCAAGTGAATCACGTTTTGGCGTAAAAATTTCAGAGGAATATAGGTTTGTAACCTTTACAGGTCCTGTGCCATCTCTATATGCAAATGCAATAAGAGTAAAGGTTGAAACCCATTATATACGGGCAGCAAGAGGTGGAACCGGCTCAGCAAAATGCGGAGGTAATTATGGCGCTTCGTTTTTGCCAACACAAATTGCCAGGCGTGAAGGTTATGATCAGGTTTTATGGACTGATAGCAAAGAAAATAAATATATCGAAGAATCGGGAATGATGAATGTGATGTTTGTTATCAATAATACACTGGTTACGCCTCCATTGTCTGATTCAATATTAGATGGAGTAACCAGGGATTCATTATTAACGCTTGCAGCTGATCTTGGTTATACCATAGAGGAAAGACAAATATCAATAGATGAATTAAAGGTTGCATTTCAAAATAAAACTATTACTGAAGCTTTCGGAGCCGGAACAGCAGCTGTAGTTGCCCCTATAGCTGTCATTTGTATTGATGAAATAGATTATACTTTGCCATCTTACGATAAAAATAATGTTATGTTTCAACTAAAGAAAAAATTAGATGATATCAGGTTTGGTATAGAAGAAGATATTTACAATTGGAACTTTAGTGTAGATATAAAAAAATAATATCTAAAAATGTTAAGAAAATCATGGTAGTTATTTCAAAAAATAAACTATTCGCATGAGATGAATAAAAAGAAGAGGTTTATACATCGAACGCTGCACAGTTGTATTTAAAATTTGTCACAGAAAAAGTAAACCCGCAATACTTCATCGGAAATCTTCATCACATTTTTTCAGGAAAATAATTTTTCTTAAATAGTTTGGCTACTTTCTTGCATACGTTTCCGTAAAACAAGGAAATGAAGATTACATTTAAAGGACTGTGGAAAATATTAAAGGATTCTTTCACAGGATTTTCAGAAGACAGAATATTGAAGCTCAGTGCTGCGCTTGCATATTATACAGTTTTTTCTATTGGGCCATTACTCATTGTTATAATTTTTCTATGTACTTTATTTTTTGCACGTGATGCTATAGAAGGAACAATTTATGGACAAATACAAGGTTTTGTGGGGCGTGATGCCGCGGTGCAATTGCAGGAAATAATAAAGAGTGCAGCTATTGGCGGCAAAGGAAAAATTGCCGCTATAATTGGAATAATTACTTTAATAATTGGTGCTACTTCTATGTTCGCTGAAATGCAGGATTCTATAAACATGATCTGGGGGTTAAAAGCTAAACCCAAATCGGGCTTATGGCTTTTTGTTAAAAACAGGTTGTTATCATTTGGAGTCATTGGAAGCCTTGGTTTTTTATTATTGGTTTCCTTAGGAATTTCAGGAATAATCGAAGCCTTGAGTGATCGTTTAAAAAACCATTTTCATAATGTAACAGTCGTCGTTTTTTATATCATCAACCTGGTAATAAGTTTTGGAGTTATCACTGGTTTATTCGCGGTAATTTTTAAAGTATTGCCCGATGCGAAAATTAAATGGAAGGACGTTATGGCCGGGGCTATTGCAACTGCTGTACTCTTCATGCTTGGTAAATTTGCTATTTCTTTTTACATAAGCAAAGGCAATGTGGGAAGCACTTATGGTACTGCCGGCTCGCTGGTTGTTTTATTGGTTTGGATATATTATTCCTCAATTATTTTATACTTCGGTGCTGAATTCACAAAAGCGTATGCTATGAAATACGGTGATGAAATTACTCCAAATGAATATGCCATTAATTCAAAGACCGTCGAAGTGGAGCAAGGCAAACAAAGTGTGCAGCAGGCCAAGGATGAAAGAGAGCAATGATTGTAACATCCTTTTGTCAAAGGTTTCATAGGATTTAAATTTTTTTGAATACCATTCGTCTCTTATATTTGCACTCCTAAAAATAAAGGGAGCATAGCTCAGTTGGTTTAGAGCATCTGCCTTACAAGCAGAG